>CAMCJW010000163.1 GCA_945875195.1 Chitinophaga pinensis
ACTTTTAGGAATATTATAATTGCACCAACCCCAAGGCTCGTTATGCACAAAATCTGGTGGATTTACAACATGCAAGCTACATAATTCAATGCAGTTATGGTTATAAAACCTACCTGGCATACTATTCCAGTCTAAAGCATTAAACTTGCCACTCGCGCCAGTTTTATTTACACCGGCCAAAGCGGGTTTATCAGGATGAGTACTAATAAAAAAAATATTTCTATCAACTGTATCTCCAATTAGCTTAAAGAACCGAAGCATTGCACTATCCTCAACACAAATAAAGGCACTATCATCAATAATAACTGTTCCTTTATTTTCTCCACCGCAACTAATATTAGCATAACCAACACCACAACTACCAACCTCAAGTATCGCGTCTTTTTTAACCAGCAGTGTTCCGCCTTTTTTAATCCATAATAAACAATTTACACCAATATGGGTATAACTACCGCTATCTAAAACCAAAGCTGCTTTATTGTCTACAACAATACTTGTTCGCTTTTCATTTGGAAGATTAGTAAAAGCACTGCCTGGATAATTTAAATGATTGGGAGCCATTCCTTCTGCACCAGACATGGCAGTAGTCATTGGTAAACCCAATCCTGCATTAAAGCCAATATAAGGTTTAAGCACAATACTATCATTATTAACCAAAGTGTAATTTTGGCAAATATGCATTCTGCTACCATTGGTAATAAGCAATTGACCAGTATCTGCAACTATATCTAAATCGTGGGCTAAAAACTCATAGGTTCCTTCGTAAAAGTGAAATGTATTTTTTATACTATCTGCTGTAAGTGGGAAAAAGCAACTCATTAAACAGGGGTCGGCCAATTCCATAACAAAACGGTAAAAACCCGGTTTAGGGAAAGTAGCAGTTAAAATTTTTGAGGTATCATTGTAAGAACTAAAAATCGTATCATTCTTTATGGTCATTTGATAACCTATAATGCCATCGGGAATAAAGAATTTAACCGTACAGGCTGTATCAATTTCCACATAAGAATCGTATTTCATTTTGCCAATAAAACTATAAAATGCAGTTCCAACTTTACTCGATTCAATATAAGTGGTATCATGGTAAGTTACAACATTGCCATCAGCCATTCTAAGTTTGCGAAAGTTTAATGTAGTGGTGCATCCTTTACGTAAAACTATAGGGTTAGTGCTGTAGCTAAAAAATACATTTCGTGCATCGGTTTCCAAAATTGCATTTGTGTCAATTTCGAATGGGTTAATAACAGTATCTGCAATGATAGAATTATTTGCTCGTGAAAAATGAAAATTCAAATTTATACTATCAGGTGTGATTAAATGAGAGGTGTATTGGGGAGTTTGCCTGATTAATGCGCTTTTATGTGTTTGAATACAAGGATAAGGCTCTAATGTGGTTTGAAAGCTAAATTTAGTAAATGATGCAACATTTATTGAAATACTTGCTTGCGAATGTTTTCCACCGCTGTTACCGCTTGAATTTACAATTTCTCCAATAATTCCATTTTTTACACTACCATTAACTATGAGGCTATTATTTATAGGACTTTGATAGGAAACATACTCATTAGGTTCATTTCCATTATTATGGCCAAGGGAACTATTGAATGAAACAGATACAGGGGAACTTCCACTCGGAATTATTTGCTGTGCTGTTGTGGTTGCAAAAATTTTCCAGTTATCATTATTGTAATTATCCTTTTCACATGGGTAGTCCCATTTTGCCTCATTGGCACTTAATAAAGCAAATGTTCCATTCATGCCATGGCCATTTCCATTTAAATTGAGAGTAACAGAAATATCGTTTGTGGTTAAATTTTCAATTACATCTGTCATTACGTAATAGGGATAAGCACCTTGATATGGCTGATGAACCTCAATTGTTCTCTCCACAATTGCTTTTTTACTTGTTTTAATTCCAAACAACCTTTTCCAATAATTGTATTTAGCATAAATATTTTTGGTAACAGGATTAATATTCATGTATTCACAATCATCCTCCGGATGAGGTCCATTATCTATAAGAATGGAATTATGATTTTCGGGGTTGTTTATCCAGTCTCTGTTATTTTCACCATAGTATGCCGGATCCATCATTAAAACATCTTCACCAGCGGTTAGTATAAAACTTCCAGCATCTCCATGTTCATGCCCCCATGCAAAGCCGAATAAACTATGCGGAGCTCCACCATTCAATGACTCCCTTCTTTCACCTAATAAATGTATATAATGTTGGTCTTTTAATTCATCTCCTATAGAGGTTCTTAATATTGCATTCCCCGCCTCCGGGTAACAAATGTCTTTCTCTTTCATTTCGGAATATTGTCTAGGGGTAGTTCTTGTGGCCAGATAATCTGCCTTTAAATCCATAGATACACCAAGTTTGATATCCTTTACAACAGAAGGATTCATCATTAGTTCATAATCTCTTGTTAAAGCCAACATATCTTTATGGCTTCCAATCCATGTATCATCATAAGTTGGTTGTTCTCCATTGGGTTGGGTTATATCTCGGTACCACTCATAAATTCTTTTATACCTGTCATCTTTAAAATAATTATACACATTTTCCTGATTTAAACTGAATACTTTTGATTTATATTTTTCTGAAACCAACTTGCCTTGCAAAAAATTATTATAAACTTGGAAATAGGGAAGTAGATTTTCAAAAGCATATGCAAAATAGTGAGGGCCTTCTGCATAACCTGAATGTTCGTTTGCACTGGTCATTGGTATAGGGTTTAAATTATTACTCCCTCCAAACATGGTTTGATTGATATAGGCGTTTGCTGCATTTGCCCATCGTTCTGGTTTAGAATTAACTTCCCAAAGATAGGTTGTTTTATCGTGCAAAATACAAGCCGCCATGCCAAGTGCTGCACAAGTCATCAAGCTATAATTAGAGTAAGTTTCTAAGGTGCTAAATAAATCTTTAGACCTATGGTATAAAGTACGGGTAGCCACTACAAGATTGTTTCTTATAATACTTTCGTCATTTTCGGAAAATGTTAAACCTAAATGCGCTCTTCCTGTTCTAAGAAGATCATAAGCAGATAAATATTCAATAATTTCTTTACTTCTGTATTGTTGTTTGTTATAACTAAATCTTCCCAAATCTAAAATAGTTACTCTTCCATCATAAGTGTCAATATTTTTTAAATAAAATATAGCACGTTCACGGAAAAAATCTCTTCCTGGATCATCAATGCCATCAAGTGGCGAACCGTTTTCATCTACACCTAGTAAATACACAAATGCGGCATTTTTTGCTCTGGCAGCATTTAAACAGACACCTATATCTCCACAAGAAATACTGTTTGAATTTTTTACATCAATATATAATTCACTGTAAATGCTTTTTGTTTTACTGTTGGTGTCAGTTATTAAATTGATTATGCTTTCAATTTCCAAAGGCATTCCAATATAGCTTTGTTTATTAAACATTGCTAGTGGTGCATTCCCATTCGATTTTCCATCAATTTTAAATTGGCCATGTACAGGTTTTACCAAATCGGCCAGCCAGTCAAAGAAATCCGTTATTGGATATATTTTTTTTTTATTGTTTAATGCATTTAATTCTGAACTCATCTTATTTGAATTAGCAAATAAGTTATTCGGAATGTTAATTGAAATAAATATAAGCAAAGCAAATTTTAGCGGTAGGATTTTTATTTTCATGTTATTTTTTTTCAATTAAGGTTAATGTTATTCCATTTGGCATTACTATCCTTACAATGCCATCTGTTTTATTTATATAACACCTATTATTAATTGGAACCTTTACATTCTTAATGTTATTTTTAAATCCAAAAACTGCTAATTCTTTGTATACTTTTGAATTAAAATTGAAACTATCCTTTGCAATCTGGCTTCCAATTAAATGAGATTCCTCCATATATATATAATTATTAAATGATACTTCTACCCAACTCCAAATAGAATGTAATTCTGATGTTGATAATTCTTGTTTTAATACGATACCATCCAAGCCAACAGCATTTCTGAAAAAGAAGGCTCGCCCTTCCTTTACGTAGTTGTCGTTTGCGCAATCGCCACCTGGGTTATTGGTTAAATAAATGGTATAGGGTTGAATACCCTGCCCAAAAAAAGTTAGTGTGTCGTTTTGTGGCTCTCTATAAAAAACAAGTGTTTCATCACCTGAATAAGGCAATCTAGCTTTATCAGAATCTGTTAAATAAACATTAATGTCTTTTACTTTATCTGGACATTTTTTACAGGAGTGAAAAATTGTGAGAAGCGCACAAAAAACAATTAAAATAAAAGTGTACTTTTTGGTAGTTGTTCTTATTAAAATTACTCTTTGTAGAAAGTTAAATGAGTTAATATTTTTCATGGATTTAATGAATTAATGTCTTAGTTATTTGGGTTGAAAGAGTTCTGTATGAGATAACCTCTATTACAACTCTTGGCAAAATTTGCTTGTAAGTAGGGTGTTTCAAATGTGGTTTGGGCTTCATTGGGCAATTTTTATTATTACAAAATTTAGCAGAAATACTTAAGAATCAAAGAAAACTCTTTTAAATTATTAAGATCTTTAAAAAAAAATAATTATTCTGTTTTCACAAGTATGACTTAAAAAGATTTTTCTCTAGAAGTTTAGCCAATGTTACTCCGAATTGTTAAAAAAATATTGGTTCAGCATGAATAGGTGCTATCTTTGCCCCAATGCAAGAAGAATTTGACGAGGACATAGATATTGGTGAAGAGCAGGAACTGTTTGAACATTTCCATTTGGTAGTTGACAAGGGCCAGAGAATGCTGCGCATAGACAAGTTTCTGGTAAACCGCATTGAGAACGCTACCCGCACCAAAATACAGGCTGCTGCCGATGCAGGTTCTATTTTAGTTAATACCAAGCCGGTTAAATCTAGCTATAAAGTAAAGCCTTTAGATGTAATTTCTATTGTGCTGCCCAATCCTCCTAAGAATACCCAAATTGTTCCAGAAGATATTCCGCTCAATATCATCTACGAAGATGATGATGTGCTTTTAGTTAATAAAGTGCCTGGAATGGTGGTTCATCCTGGATACAATAATGTAAGCGGAACCTTGGTAAATGCCCTCGCTTGGCACCTCAAAGGCAACGAGTTCATGGAGGAAAACAATATCCGCCCAGGATTGGTTCACCGCATAGATAAAAACACCTCAGGTATTTTGGTCATTGCCAAAAAGGATGTGGCCATGACCCACCTAGCCAAACAGTTTTTTGATCACAGCATTGAACGCACTTACCAAGCCTTAGTTTGGGGCGATTTGGCCGAAGATGAAGGCACCATAACAGGTTATATTGGTCGCAGTGCCAGAGATAGAAAAGTTTTTCAATTATTTGATGATGCCGAAAAAGGCAAATGGAGTGTAACCCATTACAAGGTTTTAGAAAGAATTGGCTATGTTACCTTAATTGAATGTAGACTAGAAACTGGTCGTACCCATCAAATTAGGGTTCACCTCAAAAGCATTGGTCACCCCATTTTCTCGGATAGCACCTATGGTGGAGATTATGCAGTGAAAGGCACTACTTTTACGCGTTACAAGCAGTTTGTCGACAATTGTTTTGCCCTCATGCCAAGACAAGGTTTACATGCCAAATCACTTGGGTTCATTCATCCCACAACCAAAGAAAAAATGAATTTCAATAGCGACCTTCCTGCCGATTTTACCAGTGTGTTAGAAAAATGGCGCCATTATGTGCAATATAAACCTATAGAAGAGGAAGAACCTAAAGTGAAGGTAAAAGACAATGAAACGCAAAAGTTGATGAACCTAAAAAAGTAGTTCAGCTTTAATTGCTAAAAATTATAGGTTCAGCAATTTTTAAAAATCATATTGAAAGAGCAGTTTTGCTCCCAAAATCACCAGTGTCCAGAAGCAAAAAGAAATAAACATAATTAGTTTAATTCTCCATTTATTGGGCTCAATTGTTGCGGCAAGTATTGTTCCTAAGGGAGGTGTTAAAATCATGGGTGTTAAAAATGCAATGCCCCATACTTCATATTTCTTAATAATGCTTACCAACCTGCGTTTATTTTTACTAAACTTTATTGGCTTTATCTTCTTTGGAAAATAACGATGATAAATGCCAAGGATAAAAGTCCACAAGTACAAATACACCACCACCCCAAGCATACCGCCACCAACAGTTAACAATAAGGTTTCAATTAGATTATAACCGAAACCAATAGCAAAACCAATACCCACAATATATTTTACCGCACTCCAAAGAATGACGGTGAGCATTTTTAATAGTACTTCCATTTTTTATTTTTGAAAAGCAAGAACTGCTTTTCTTACGCTGCCATTTTCCTGCAATAATTTTGCCGCTTTTTTCTCTGTCACGTTTAATTCTTTCATCACCATCTCAATTCCTCTCTTTACAAGCTTGTTATTGCTCATGCGCATATCTACCATCTTATTGCCTTTTACTTTGCCAAGCTTAATCATCAAAGAAGTACTAATCATATTGAGCACTAATTTCTGAGCTGTTCCCGCTTTCATCCTGGTACTGCCTGTCACAAATTCTGGTCCTACCACCACCTCTATTGCAAATTTGGCGGTAGCTGCCAATGGCGAGTTTTTGTTGCAAGTAATACAGCCCGTTTCAATTCCGTTTTTGTTGGCCTGATCCAAAGCGCCGATGACGTAGGGTGTAGTGCCACTTGCAGCTATGCCAATTACAAAGTCGTTTGCGGTAATTTTATATTTTTGTAGGTCTATCCAT
>CAMCJW010000164.1 GCA_945875195.1 Chitinophaga pinensis
CGGAATTGCATTTTAGCACATTGGACGCAAATTTTTTGGGGAAACTTATTTTTCAACAAAAAAAGATTCATTTCACTTTTAAAAAATTTCCTTTGCCTATCAAGTCTAGAGTGAAATCATCTAAATCACTATTTTTGGGGAAACTCCAGCATTTTATTGATTTTGAAAAATTAAATTCAAGAAAATCAGGAAGATAAAAAATTGCAAAAATCAATTTTTAACAAGCCAATGACATTAAATTATTGCTTAAACACATTATTTTAACTTAGATCCTTAAAAAATGAGGAGCTTACATTAAGTTTTTTATGTCAAATTTTTAAGAATTCATGTTAAGTAAAGAGAATCAAAAAGGCCTTTTAACCGCCAATTTTTATCATGCTCCTATTCTGTATTGTTTGAGGGTCTATTTGTTGATAATCGCCTCCAATTGGCCTCCTAGGGCAACTGCTTTATTGGCTAAGCTCTGTTGAATGAGTGGGAAGATGTTTTCCCCGGTTCTATGAGCATTGAGTAAATCAATTTCGCCTTTTGAGAATAGGCAGTTTTTCATTTTGCCATCGGTTTCCATCAAAAGGCATAAACTCAATAAACCTCACACTAGGTTTCAGCTATTGCCAAAACTTGGATTATAGGTTATTGGAAATGAAATTGGACAAGCTAGATAGGTGCCACTGATCAGTAATATGGTTTGTTTTAAGAGAATTAAATTTAAAGGCCTAAAAATTAATTTGAATAGTTGATTTAATTGTTTAATTTGCAGATACTATTCAATTTTTAACCAAACCAAAAACCATGAAAAAAACAACCCAAACAATCTTATTACTAAGTTTTTTGATTTTAACAATTCCCGATTATTGTTTTGGTCAAACAGAAAAAATTTTGCAAAAAACAGCCTTTGACATTAAAGTTAATTCAGTAACTAAGGTTAAAGCTACCCCAATTAATCTTGTTGCTGTTGGCGGTCTGGCAACAGAGTTAGCAAACCCAACAATTTCCAATTTAACACTTGGAAAATTTGACCCTGATGCTGCGAATATCTTCAATTTTAATAATGAATATGAGTTAAGAATGAATGTTGGTGGAAATATAATTAGGCTTTCCGGAGAAATTACACAAATTAAGGAAGTGAATGACGGCTCAGGTGATATTATTGCAACTGGATGGGTAACTAATAATGATACAAAGGACATTTTAATCGCTAAATTTAATTCAATAGGTGCAGTTATTTATTGCTATGGTATAGATTTAGGTAAACAACGTGACGAGGTTGGCTTAGGTATTGATGACCTAATATATGAATTTCCGCTAACTAACCATTTTGATGATCATGGAATTATTACGGGATATGCCAAAGATAAACTAAATAATCCAAACCTTTTTGTTTTGAAATTTGACTTAGCTACTTGTATTACTTTTGTAAATGTTGACCTCATTACTTTTCCTCCCACATCCTTTCAATCAGGGCCGAGAAATACGATTGGTGTTATAGGTGAAAAAGTCAAACTCTTGCAAAGAAGCAATGCAAATTTTACTGATATTTACTTAGTGGGCCATTTTATATATGATCCATTAGAAGGTGGGGGGGACTATGGACTTTCAAAAGGAGGAGGATTTATTTTTAGAATTTCTTTTGATAATACAAAAACAACGAAAATAAATTATGAAGAAATAATTACATTTGCAAATCAAACAGAGAATACTATCAGGTTCTACAATTTATCAATGAAAACGGCTGGAGAAGACGATAACATTATAATTTGTGGAGAGTCAGGATTAATGCAAATTCCTCCTCCATATGTTGATTATACACCACAACTAACAAAACCAATTATGCTCTCCATAAATCGTCATTTTAATTTAGGAATTAATGTAAATTGGTTTTACACATATCCGAGTTGGACAAGTCACATTGGGAGACTAAATGAAATTGAGTTGTATAATGACCAAGTAATTACTGGTGTTGGTTATAGAATCAATGTTCCTCCAACGGACTCTAAAACTAGCCTTTTCGGAGTTTTCGATTACAATTCCGGTATTAACTTGTTTAAGTCAGAAATTGGTAAAACCAATAGCGGCAGCAATGATAAGTTTCAATTAAATTCATTGTGTGTTACAAATAACCCTGCGCCATCAAATTCAATTGTGGGTGGTGGGTCCTTGAATTTGTTAAATTTAAGCCAACAAGTTGGATATACAATAGGGGCAAAAGTAAATCTCTTTACAGACATTCAGCTTGATGCGTGTTATACCAACTCTACAATTCCTCCGTTACCAGGACTTGTTAATTACATAAATGAGGAACCAATTGAAAACAAATTTTATAATGTAACTAGATTAATTAATGATTTAATTACAGTAACCCCAAATCTTCTTTCAAACATTACAGATTGTCTAAATGATATAGAAGAGGCACTACTTAAAACGAAAAGCAAGGATGAATCGAATTACAATAAACCTATTAACGATTTCATTATAGTTAAGGATAATGTTCAAATTCTAACTAACAATTCTAAAGAAAAAACCAGATTTAGAATTATGGATAATTTAGGAAAAATAGTTTTAGAAATTGAACTCAGTTCAAATGAATCTTTTGAATTAAATGAAAACTCTTTATATCTATCAAAAGGTATATACTATTTATTCGTGAACGACATATATAATGAAAAGATCGCTTTACTCTAGCTAAAACTATTTTATAATAAATTATAAATAGCTGCCTCAACTTATAATTAGGTTAAGGCAGCTATTTTTTTTGATATAATTAATAAAGAATTCTGTCAATAATTATCAAACACCTCTAATTGAAAATACCTAAACTGTTAGGAAAAATTAAAAAGCCATTTAACCGCCAATTTTAATCATGCTCCTGTTAGTTATTGCATGAGGGTCAACTTGATGGTAATCGCCTTCAAATTGGCCTCCTAGGGCAAGAGCTTTGTTTGCTAAGCTTTGTTGAATGAGCGGCAAAATGTTTGCCCCATTTCTATGAGCGTTGAGAATATCAATTTCGCCATTTGAGAAAAGGCAGTTTTTCATTTTGCCATCAGCTGTTAGGCGCAAGCGGTTGCAGGTATTACAAAATGGAGCTGTCATGGTACTAATTACCGCAAAAGTGCCTTGGTAGCCATTTACCTGAAAGCTTTTAGCCGTTTCGTTGGGCTCTTCACGCAGTTTTGCGTATTGGTATTTTGAAGAGGCAAGTGTTAAAATCTCTTGAAAGGTAAACACTTTTTCATTGTCCCATTGGTTGCCAGTAAAAGGCATAAATTCTATGAACCTAACATGGATTGGCAAGTTTTTGGTCCAATCTATGAAGTTGAGTATTTCATTGTCGTTGAAGCTACGCATTACCACCATATTTAACTTCACATGAAAACCCTCGTTGATTAGGAGCTTAATGTTATTGAGCACCTGTGTGAATAGGTCGCGCTTTGTTATTTGGTTAAATTTTGCGGCATCTAATGTATCTAAACTCACATTTATGGAACGTATTTTTGCGGCTTTAAAAACGTCAATGAATTGATGAATTCGCGAACCGTTTGTAGTGAGTGTGAGTTTTACAGGAAGTTTTGAAAGGGCAAGAATTATATCGGCCGCATCTTTTCTTGCCAAAGGTTCGCCGCCGGTTAGTCTAATTTTTTTGATTCCTAGATTTACAAATTGGGTAGCAATTGATTCAATCTCGTTTAATTGCATCAAATGCGAGCTGGGCATAAATTGCGCTTCTTCATTAGGTATGCAATATTGGCACCTAAAATTACACACATCGGTGAGTGAAATTCTCAGGTAATCATGAATACGGTTGAAGCTATCTTGAAGCATTAAATTTATTGGTATGGGCTATTGCACAAATACTGCCCTTGCTTACAAAGGTAATTAATTAATCATTTTACCCATAAAACTGCCAGATTTAGAAGATTAACAGTTATTAAACTTTAATAAATTGCATCCTTACAGTTTTGATTATTGTGACATTTAACGCATCATTGCAGTTTAATTAGCTAATAAATTTTTAATGTTTTTCCTCAATCATCGCGTATTTATTTTGTTACTTTTTTGTTTTTGGCTCGAACCAAATTTTGCTCAAAGTGACTGGAAGGAAGTAAGAAATGAACAGCAAATAAAAGTTTATACCAGAACAGTAAAAGGCTACGATATCAAAGAGCTTAAAATTATCGCACATTTTGATGCCAGCGCGCAATCTTTTGTGGCTTTGTTATTGGATGTGGCGTCACAACCCAAGTACCTGTTTTCATGCAAGCATACCGAGTTGGTTCAGGTAAAAAACAAACAAGAGCAAATCTATTACCAACAAGTAAATATGCCTTGGCCTTTAAAAGATAGAGATGGCTATTTTCTGCAAAATACTTACTCAAACCAAGCCAATAAAACCATTGTTTTTGAAACCAAAGCTGTCGGTCATTTGTATCCATTAAAGAATGAATATGTGCGCATTCCGGTGTTAAAAGCTATGTGGACCATACAAGCAACTTCGGCTAAAAGTATGATTGGAGAATACCAGGTGGTGATTGATCCAGGCGGAGAAGTACCAGCTTGGTTGATTAATTTGTTTATTGATAAAGCGCCATTTGAAACAGTGCTTAACATGCGTAAATTATTGGCAACGGGAAAATATAATTAGACCTAAGTTGGGTATAATTTGGTTGATACCTGACTGATATTTTTGATTTTTAGTTAATTTATTTATTTTCACCAAAAAACAATATTTTGAAAATCATAGGTATAACAGGCACATTAGGCGCAGGCAAAGGAACCATTGTAGATTATTTGGTGGCTAAACATGGATTTACTCATTTTTCTGTGCGAGGCTACCTTATTGGTATCATAAAGGCAAAAGGCCAGGAGGTTAACCGCGATAGTTTAACCCATACTGCAAACGAATTACGGGCGAATAATAGTCCGAGTTTTATTGCCGAGGAGCTCTTTAAAGAGGCAGAAAAAAGCGGTGCAAATTGTATTATAGAAAGCATCAGAACTCCAGGCGAAGTGATTGCTCTGAAAGCAAAAGGCGGCTTTAAATTGCTTTCGGTAGATACCGATAGGCGCATAAGGTATGAACGCATACTGCTTCGGGGATCCGAAACAGATCATATTTCTTTTGAGACATTTGCTGCAAATGAAGAAAGAGAAATGAATTCGACTGATCCGAATAAGCAGAATTTAAATGCTTGTATGAGTCAGGCAGATTACCATTTTGCCAATAACGGCACCTTTGAAGAATTGTATCAACAACTAGATCAAATAATAAACGATGAACCAAGCAACAGAAACTAAATATGTTCGCCCGAGTTGGGATGCGTATTTTATGGAGGTAATGGAAGCCATTAGCAAACGCGCTACTTGTGGCAGAGGTAGGAGTGGTTGTGTCATTGCAAGAGAGAACCAATTATTGGTAACAGGTTATGTTGGGTCGCCAATAGGTTTGCCACATTGCGATGAGGTGGGACATCAAATGAAGAAAATGATTCATGAAGATGATAGCATTACTGAGCATTGTGTGCGTACGGTTCATGCCGAGCAGAATGCCATTTGCCAGGCTGCAAAAAATGGGGTTTCATTAGATGGTTCAACGCTTTATTGCCGCATGACACCTTGCCGAGTTTGTGCCATGTTGATTATCAATTGTGGTATAAAGCGAGTTGTTTGTGAGCGCAAATACCATGCAGGAGGAGAGAGTGAGCTCATGTTGCAACAGGCAGGAGTGAGCTTAGCGTTTTTTCATGATGAGGTTCAATCTTATGAAAAGGCAAAATAAAATTGCACGAATAAGTTATAACTACTTTTATTTATTTTAATTCAACTTTCTGCGCTTACCTATTGAATTAACGGTACTACGACGTTTATTTCTGGATTATGAAGTATGTTGAATTTGTTGAAGTTGAAAATATTTATGTACAAATTTCTTGGTTTGGTTTTGTCTTTAAGGGCAATCATTAAAATGCTAGCCTCAAAGGAGGGAGGCTTTGAAATGATGTTGCACAAGCCACTGCCAAGGAAGTTGAATCCAAAAAAGCCAATTCTACTATTTGTTTTCATTTGATTTTATACTAATTGATAAATTATGCTTGTAAGGAATATTTTTGAGTGGCAAATGCAGCTTCGAAAGCTTGTTTTAAATCACTGATTAAATCATTGGCATCTTCAATTCCAACAGATAACCTTATCAATGAATCTTGAATACCTGAAGCTTTTCTGGTTTCTTCTGGTATAGATTTATGGGTCATTTGTGCGGGGTGACAAATCAAACTTTTAACGCCACCAAGACTTTCGGCCAGTTTGAATAGTTTGGGTTTGGTAACCAGGTTTTCTGCAGCTTCTATGGTATCAATCTTTAGAGAGAAGGAGATAACAGAGCCAAATGCACTTTGTTGTTTACTGGCTATTTTATGGTTCAAATGGCTTTCAATTCCGGGGTAGTATAGCTTGTCTATGAGGTTAACGCTTTGTAAGTATTTGGCAATTGTTAAGGCATTGGTAGCGTGTTTTTCTATGCGCAATGGTAGCGTTTCAATGCCCCTAATTAATAGCCAGCTATCAAAGGGGCCAAGTATAGAGCCTGTTGCATTTTGAATGAATTTTATTTTATCACTTAATACTTGCGTTCTGGTAATTATGGCCCCTGCGATTATGTCTGAGTGTCCTCCAAGGTATTTTGTTGCACTGTGAATGACAATATCGGCACCAAGTGTGATGGGTTGTT
>CAMCJW010000165.1 GCA_945875195.1 Chitinophaga pinensis
CTATTTTACTTTGCATTCAATTAAAAATGTATCATCTCAAATTTCTTCAAATTTAAAAGTTGCACCAAATTCAAAACAGGCCACAATCATCAACTTAAAATTAAGTGATCCTGTGCCCGCAAGGGCAGAAAAAATCTTAAATGCCATCATACAGGTTTATAATAGAATTATTATTGAGAATAAGAACCAAAAAGCCACAAATACGCTTCGATTTCTTGAGGTAAGGTTGCGTATTATTAGTGATGATTTAAAGCAATTGGAATTGCAAATTGAGAAATTTAAATCTGAGGAAGGCATAAGTGATTTGTCGAGCTCGGGTTCTAGTTACTTAGCTCAAACAGCTTCTTTGGATCAAAAATTAGCCGACCTATATATACAGCAACAAATACTTGAATCTGTTGAGGACTATATTAGCAAAAAGGCTATAAATGAGGCGATAGTTCCAGCAACTTCAGAAATTTCAGATCCATTGTTATCCAATTTATTGGGCAACTTAGTTACACTTCAGCAGAATAAAAACCAGCTTGGTGTTCAAGTAGGTTCAAATGCACCTGCCATGCTTAAAATTGATTCAAGAATACTCCAAACAAAGGCAGATATCCGAGACAATATTAAGACCATTAGAAATAACTTAGCTATTAAAAATACAGGTTTAAAACAACAAATGGAATCTGCAAAATTTGAACTATCCAAATTGCCAGGAATTGAAAGAAATTTGTTGGAGTTAAGTAGGCAACAAAATATAAAAAACAATATTTTTACTTTCCTGCTCCAAAAGCGAGAAGAGGCTGAATTATCTTATGCTGCAACAGTATCGGACGGAATAATTCTTGATAATGCGCATGCTGGAAACCTACCAATTAAGCCAGTACCCTTAAATGTTTATTTAATGGGTATTACCTTAGGACTAGGTATAGTGGTTTTATACATTTACCTGAGAGAAGATTTAAATAGTAAAATCATATTCAGGTCGCAAATTGAAAACGAAACACAAGCTGAATTATTAGCTGAAATAATGTTTAACCCACAGGAGGACCCTATTGCTATAAAGGATGGAGGTAGAACTGTAATTGCAGAGCAGTTTAGAGCTTTAAGAACAGCGGTAAATTCTAAACTTAGTAAAATAACTGGTAGCAAAGTGATATTGTTAACATCTTCTTTATCTGCTGAAGGTAAAAGTTTTCTCTCCTTGAATTTGGCTTCAAGCTTTGCCATCACTGGCTCAAAAGTTGCGATCATGGAACTTGACTTACGTAAACCTAAAATCAGTAGCCTCATAAATACACCTAGGGAACCAGGAATTACAAATTATTTACTTGGTAAAGTTGCCATTGATGATATTATTATTAAAGTTCCTCATACCAATGATTTATATATTATTCCAGCTGGGTTAATTCCCCCAAATCCAACTGAATTAATTTTGAACGGGAAATTAAGTCAGTTGATTGAACAACTGAAAGAAAAATTTGATATTATTATCATAGACTCTCCACCAATAGGGATAGTAACAGATGCTAAATTATTGAGTAACGAAGCTAATATTTGCTTGTATGTTTTGAGACATAACCATACCCCAAAATATTTCTTAAAGATGATTCAAAAAATATATTTAAGCAATGAGCTTGGCAATATAAATTTGGTATTTAATGGACTTAAAAAAAGAGGTATTGGCGCATATGAATATGGGTATGGGTATGGATATGGATATGGGTATGGGTATGGCTACCATGATAATGCCTATGCTGAAACTGTAGAAAAAAAACGTTTTGGATTTTGGAAAAGCAGCAAAAACAAGACAACAAATGACGCCTAGATATACCTGGAAAATTGAATCTGGGAATTCTTGGTATAGCATAAAAATAAAGGAGGCATGGGAATATAAAGACCTCTTTTTTTTATTGTTGCGTAGAGATTTTGTAGCCTTTTATAAGCAAACCATATTAGGTCCTTTGTGGTTTTTTGTTCAACCAATCATTACCTTATTTGTTTATACATTTGTGTTTGGAAAGATAGCGGCAGTATCTACCGATGGCCTTCCAAGGCCTTTGTTTTATTTACCTGGGATAATCTGTTGGAACTATTTTGCAGAATGCCTTTTAAAAAATTCAACAGTTTTTAGAGATAATTTTAATTTGTTCAGCAAGGTATATTTTCCAAGGATAATACTTCCCATGAGCATTGTTTTCTCGAGTATGGTAAGGTTCTTTATTCAAATGAGTTTGTTTGTGGTGGTTCTATTGATATATTATTCTAAAGGACTAAAGCCCGAAATCAATTCAACCATTGCATTATTGCCACTATTACTCATTCTTATGGCTGCATTTGGTCAAGGCTTAGGTTTAATAGTGTCTGCCCTAACTACCAAATACAGAGATTTATCATTATTGGTAAATTTTGGTGTGCAATTATTGCTTTTCAGCACCACCGTAGTTTACCCATTAAATGCTGCCCCAGTTGCTATCAGGCCATATATCGGTTTGAACCCAATGACGACCATTCTTGAAACGTTTAGGCATGCTATTTTGGGTCAAGGAAGCTTTTCTTTTTCAGCGTTGGTTCAGGCCACAATTATTACAATTTGTATATTCTTTATAGGCTTAGTTTTATTTTCTAAGGTGGAGAGAAACTTTGTGGATACGATTTAGAAAATGGAACAACCCATTATAAAAGTAAATCAAATTTCGAAAGTTTACCAAAAAGGCGCTATTGGTTCAGGCACCTTTTCTAGAGATTTAGAAAATAGTGTAAAAAGTTTCTATTCAAGATTAACAGCTAGAAACAAAGATGAAGATGGGGAGTTAAGAAAGAAAAAAGAAAGTATATGGAGTTTGAAAGATGTTAGCTTTAAACTACATGAAGGTGATGCCGTTGGAATTATTGGCAGAAATGGTGCCGGCAAAAGTACACTCCTCAAAATACTAAGTCGAGTAACTGGTCCAACCTATGGCAGTATAGAAGGAAGAGGCCGGATAGCTAGCTTATTAGAAGTAGGAACAGGGTTTCACCCAGAACTAAGTGGAAGAGAAAATATTTTCCTCAATGGAGCAATCCTTGGGATGAAGAGTTTTGAAATACGTAAGAACTTTGATGAGATTGTTGAATTTAGTGGTGTAGAAGATTTTATAGATACACCAGTAAAAAGGTATTCATCTGGGATGTACGTGAGACTAGCATTTGCTGTAGCCGCACATCTTGAATCGGAGATTCTAATTATAGATGAGGTATTGGCGGTGGGCGATTCGGCCTTTCAAAAGAAGTGCTTGGGTAAAATGGGAAGTATAAGTAAGGACCAAGGACGAACAGTTTTGTTTGTAAGTCACAATATGCAGTCCATTCAAAACTTGTGTAATAAATCACTATTACTAAATAATGGTGAATTAATAAGGCAAGGGAAAACTGCTGATATTATTCAAGAATATTTAAATGAACAGGAGACTTATACTAGCCTTGAATTGCAAAAAAACAGAAAGGGAGATGGCAAAATTAAATTTAAAAACCTAAGATTAATTGACCCAGAAACTAACCAAGTATTGAATCAAATAACATGTGGTAAAAATCTATTAATAGAGATTGATTTTATTGCAAAGGAAGGCGCACCAATCAAAGACCTAGAGATTAGTATAGGATTTAATGACCAATTTGGAACCCGACAAACACTTATCAGTAACGAATTATCTGGTCAAGCATTAAGTAGACCAAATGCTGAAATATGGACCCAGCGGATTTTAGTAAATAAATTATCACTTGCACTTGGCAACTATTCTTTGAACCTATTTGTATCCTCAAAAGGATGTATTCATGACTGGGTGATGGATGCCATGCCATTTTATGTGGAAGGTGATGCCTATTTTGAAAATATTACCATGACACTTGGTTCTGGTAAGGGAAATTTCTACCTTGATTTTAACTATCTATAAAATGACATCTCTGCTAAAAAGGCTAAAACGAGGAATAAGAAACGATTGGAAATACCATTTGATTCATAGAATTATAGAGGATAATTACGGACATAAACTATCTCGTGATACTAAATCTTCGGTTAATAAAGAAGGCAGACCTATTCCTTGGTTTACTTACCCAGCGCTTGAGTTTGTGAATCAATTTAACCTAAAGGATTGTAGCGTTTTTGAATGGGGCTCTGGAAATTCTTCTTTGTATTTTTCTAGCAAATGTTTATCTGTTACATCGGTTGAGCATGATTCAAATTGGTTCAACAAGCAAATGGCAAACAAAAATGCCAATCAAACAATCATCCTGGCTGATGAGCAGGAATATCCAAGTATAATTAATAGGAATAACCAATGTTATGATATTATTGTAATTGATGGGATTTTAAGGGATGAATGTACATTGAATTCAGAAAAACACCTCAATGAGAATGGCGTCATTATATTGGATAATTCTGATCGACATTCTGAGGCATGCATGTTACTGCGCGAAAAGGGGCTAACCCAAATTGATTTTCATGGATTGGGGCCAATCAATGAATACGCATGGACAACCAGTATATTTTTCAGAAAATTAACCTGGAAACCCAACACCATACAACCTACTATTCCATTAGGTGGTGGCTATTAAACCAATTGAAACAAGTAAGGTTCAAGTTAAACCTATTGAAAGGTTTAGTTGGCTATATATTATTTGTTTAATTACAGTTTTTATAACTGCCATTTGGCAATATTCTTTAAACAGAAGTTTATGGCTAGATGAGGCCATGCTTGCCAATAATATTCTAAATAGAAATCTATTAGAATTACTTCACCCTCTGGATAATTTCCAGTCTGCCCCTCCCCTTTTCTTAATCATACTAAAGCTCATTTCCTATTTAAGTAAAGAGGAATGGGCACTTAGAGCCACTAGCCTAATTTGCTTTTTAGTAGCAAGTATTCTATTTACTCAATTTTTGAAAAATGAATTTAAAAATCCTCTGGCAATAGTTCTAGGAATATGTTTGTTTTCCATGAATTTTTCCATGATCAGGTACGCCATTGAATTGAAACAATATGCCGGAGATGTTTTATTAACAGTAATACTTGTTCCGCTAACGTTAAATTTAATTCAAAATCCGATGGAAATTGGAGGAAAACATAGGTTTAGTGTGATTGCAATTATTGGTATTTTATTTTCAAATATTGTAACGTTCTTACTGATTTTTCCGATAGGCTATTTTCTATATTCAGATTTAAAAGAAAATAAATTACCATGGTTTAGTATAGGTATGATAATGTTGGTAGTTTCTCACTATTTTATTTTTGCTTATAAGCATCCGCATATAGCCTATATGACCAACTATTGGGAAAATGCTGGTGGATTCAATGTTATGAGTTTAACTAAATTAACATCATTATTAAGTAACCTATTCCTATTTGGCCGGGCTTCTTTTTGGCTAATTGGTTCACTCATATTTTTGGGTTTATTTTACTTAATTCAATCTGGCAAAATAATAAAGAGTTTTGTTATCCTTTTACCGATAATGATTCATATAATCATTGCAGCATTTAAAAAGTATCCTTTCGATACTCGATTTTGTTTGTATGCTATACCGCTGCTTGTGCTTTTGATGTGTTATGGCCTTCAATTTTTACTAAGTGGTTTAACTATACCCATGAATTCATTTTTATTAATTGGACTGTCTACCTTGATCCCAATTTTGTTGATATTTAAACTATTTAAAAATCCATTACCGATAAAAGTAGAAGAATTGAAAGAGGTAATTACCCAAATAGGTCCAAATATTAAAGGTACAGACGATATGTATATTTATTATGGAGCGGTTCCAGCTGTTGAATATTATCATCATTTGGAGCAAATACCAAAATGTAATGAAATTAAAAAAGGCAAAAATTATAGGTTCAGCTCCGAATTATACGCAAATGAATTCTCTTTAAAATCAAATAGAATTTGGTTTATCAGTTCACATGTTTTTGGTAAGGAAGATTCAATTATCATGAATAGTATTATATCAAGAGGTTACCAATTAAAATCTATTTGTTTAGCCAAAGGTGTTAAAGCTACCTTATTAAGCAAAGCACAATAAAATATTAGTCTTTGATATTAGCACCGATAGTTTTATTTGTATACAACCGACCACATCATACCCAAAAGGTAATTGATGCTTTGGCGGCAAATGAGCTTGCGCCATTTAGTGAAATCTATATTTTTAGCGATGGGCCTAAACAAAATCCTATTGATGTTGAAGCAGTAAAACAGGTTAGGTTATATATTCAATCTATTAATTTCTTTCAAAAAATTCATATTACCGAACGAGCAGAAAATATTGGATTATCAGAAAACATCATTACTGGTATTGATAGTATTTTCGAACAATATGACCAAGCAATTATTTTGGAGGACGATACTTTACCCTCACCTGAATTTCTTAAGTATATGAATGAGGCACTTGAAATTTACCAAAATGAGAGTGAGGTGGGATCGGTTCAAGGCTTTCAGTTTCCAGTAAAATTTGATAAAAATATAAGCAGTTACTTTGATTATTCTGTGGGCTGTTGGGGCTGGGGTACTTGGAAAAACAAGTGGATACTGTTTGAACCAAATGGAGCTGAGCTTCTCGCCCAAATTGAACAAAAAGAATTGACTACTAAATTCAATTTAAATAATACCTACCCATTTATAGAATTATTGAAAAACCAGATTGAAGGAAAAAGTAATTCATGGGCGATTAGGTGGTATGCCTCTTTATTTTT
>CAMCJW010000166.1 GCA_945875195.1 Chitinophaga pinensis
ATGTTGCTTTAGATGGCGATGCAAATGGAGATGGTGTTTATGCCCAAGCTGCAGATGAGTTTATTGAATTGATAAATAATTCAACAAAACCAATAGACTTAAGTGGCTTTAAGGTTTTTGATGCCAGTAGCTTCACCTCTGGAATACCCAATCACATTATTCCAAATGGCACTACGCTACAGCCAAAAAAAGCTTTGCTTATTTTTGGAGGAGGAAACCCAACTGGTACTTTTGGTGGTGCCTTGGTTCAAAAATCATCATCAGGCGATTTGAACCTAAACAATGCTGGTGATATTTTAACATTAACTGACAGTTCAAGTAATGTGATATTGGTTTATGACATCACCCCTTTATCTGATAATCCGAATGAATCATACACCAGAAACCCAGATATTACCGGAGTTTTTGAACAGCATTCAAAAAGTGGCACCGCAAAATTTTCACCGGGCACTAAGGTAAATACCAGTCCATTTTAAAAATTCAACTGATAAATATGCAATATTTAGGATTAGTTATTTCAATAATTTTTATTGCAATCGTTGCCAAACTGCTGCTCAAGGATTATTTTCCACAAACAGTTTTATTAATTGCGGGTATAGCTATGTTATTATTAGCAGGACTGATTAATAAATCCCTGCCAATTGAGAGTAATAGCAGTGGAATTATCCTCTTTGATATTTTTGAATACATCAAAGAATCCTTTTCAAAAACAAATGCCAATGTTGGTTTAATGATCATGACTATTGGAGGTTTTGTTGCATACATGGATAAAATTGGTGCCTCGGAGGCACTCGTAAAAGTAGCATTAAAACCACTTTCCATCTTAAAAAAGTTTCCAAATTTTGCAGCAGTTGCGGTAATTCCAATAGGACAACTCATTTTTATTTGTGTACCCTCAGCTGCTGGATTTGGCCTACTATTAATGGCATCTGTTTTCCCTATCCTCATAAACTTGGGTGTTAGCAGACTTGCCGCAGTTTCCATTATTACGGGTTGCACCTCGTTTTGTATTGGACCGGCTTCGGTTATAACTGCCTCTGCGGTTCAAATTGCACAAATAGAAACAGTGCCCTATTTTATACATTCACAAATACCCATTGCTATCATTTTAAATATCGTTTTAATGATTTCTTATTTCTTGGTAAACAAACATTACGACAAGAAGGATAAATTAAATTCATTTGAAGTTAAAACTGCAGAAAAAGCAAGTAATGTGGCACCTGCTGTTTATGCTTTGTTACCCATATTGCCATTAATTTTACTTTTATCCTTTTCAGGGGTGTTTAGTATTTTTCCTATTAAATTGAAGATTGAAACCACCACAGCAATGTTATTCAGTTTGTTTGTGGGTATGCTTTTTGAATTATTAAGAACAAAGAATTTGAAAGCTGTTTTTGCATCCTTTAAAGTTTTCTTAGATGGAATGGGCGACATATTTAAATCGGTAGTTACGCTGATAATTGTGGCCGAAATATTTGCCAACGGACTCATCTCCCTGGGATTTATGGACGGACTTATTTCCATTTCTCAAAACATAGGTTTTGGTGCTGTTGGAATTGGCATTATTATGACCATTATGATTTTCTTGGCTGCCTTATTAATGGGAAGCGGGAATGCTGCATTTTTTGCTTTTGGTCCACTCATTCCAAATGTGGCAGCTAAATTTGGAGTTGCAAGTACTTCCATATTATTACCTATGAATTTATCAGCCTCTATGGGAAGGGCAATTAGCCCAATTGCAGGTGTATTAATTGCCACCGCAAATGTTGCGGGTGTGCCTGTAATGGCTGTTGTAAAAAGAAATTTAATACCTGTATTCTCTGTTTTGTTAACTTTATTAATCTACCATTTTGGAATATGCTTTTAATTAAAAATGCAAACGTTTATGCGCCTAATTTTCTCGGAAAGAAAGATATACTTGCTGGTGCAGGAAAAATTTTGGCAATAGAGGATGCTATATTGCAGCCAACTTCTGATTGTATAATTTGGGATGCCAATGAGAAAATTGTAACACCTGGCTTTATCGACCAACATATTCATATTATTGGTGCTGGTGGAAAGCATGGTTTTGGATCAATGACACCTGAAATTAGCTTGTCAAATTTAATTGCTTGTGGGTCGACTACTGTAGTTGGTTTATTAGGTACCGATGGCGCATCAAGAAGTATCAAGAGTTTATATGCCAAAACTAAAGCACTAGAGAGCGAGGGCATTACCGCTTACATGTTTACTGGCTATTATGGACTAGACCCAGTCCATATTATGGGCTCGGTTCAAGACGATATGATTTTTATTGACCCTGTTTTAGGTTGTAAAATTGCCATAAGTGATTTTAGATCATCCTATCCAACTGAACATGATTTGTTAAGAATTTTAAGACAAGTAAAAGTTGGGGGAATGATTGCCAATAAAAAGGGAATTTTACATATTCATTTAGGCAACCAAAAAATTAAAATGGACATTCTTTTTAAATTGGTGAACGAACATGAATTTCCTATTGCAAATATCTCTCCTACTCATGTTGGGCGAACCAAAGAGCTATTTGACCAAGCCATAGAATTTGCAAAACTAGGTGGAATGATTGACTTAACAACCGGAGCATCTAAATACACCGACCCTTATAAACAGGTTTTGTATGCTTTAGAAAAAGGTGTTTCCATTGACCAAATGACCTTTAGCAGTGATGGAAATGCTGGCCTTGATAAACTAGATGAAAATGGCAATTTAATTGGATTTAGAAGAGCAGTTATTGATCAAAATTACCTTCAGGTAAAAGAGTTAATTAAAACCAAGGAAGTTAAAATGGAAGATGCTATCAAGCTAATCACAAAAAATCCAGCTACCAATTTAGGATTGCGGAACAAAGGCTGCATAAAGGTAGGTGCCGATGCTGATTTTTGCTGCTTAGACAATGAATTTACCTTAACAGATGTATTTGCTAAAGGCAAGCAAATGATGGGTGATAAACAAGTTGTTGTTAATGGATATTTTGAATAAATAAATGATGAATAAAAGAATAATTTTATTTCTAAGTCTCATTTCATTCAGCTTTTTAGGCTTATCGCAAAATCCGAAATTGAATAAATACACTTTTGGTGAAGGACTTAAGTTTTCGGGTAACAATAAATCGAGCGTGGTTATCAGTGGCTATATGCAGCCATCTATAGAAATTAAGAAATATGCTGCCGATTCAAATACTGATGTTTATTATAGGTTCAGGATGCGAAGACTAAGATTTAGAATTTCTGGGGATTTACCAAAATACAAATTAGAATATAGATTCCAAACAGATTTTAGTGGATCTTCAGAGGTTGGAGATGAAGCTAATTTGGCTCTTTTTGATGCTTATGTCATTTATAAACCAAGCAGGAATTTACAAATTAAATTTGGCCAAAGTGTTCCTTCCACCGAAAATCTAGAGCTAACAATGAACTCAAATACCCTGCAATTACCTGAAAGGAGTAGGTTAACATCAGCCTTTGCTGTTCCAAGAGAATTTGGCATTTTTATTTCTAATGAATTTAAATTAAGCAATAATTTATTTATAAAGCCTACCCTTTCAATAACCAATGGCGATGGAGCAAATACCTTTAATAGAAATTATGGCGGTTTTAAATACGGTGCAAGATTAGATGTTTTGCCATTTGGAAAATTTACCAATTTTGGACAGTTTAACCAGGTAGATATGGTGCGAGAGCTAACCCCAAAACTCTTACTAAGTGCAGCTTATAGCATGAATGAGGGAATGAGTAGCAGAAGGGGCGAATCTGCCGGAACCATTCTTTACCTCGATAGCACCATGAAAGAAAGTTTACCAGACTATTCCAAATTTGGAATTAATTTCCTTTTTAAATACAAAGGATTTAGCATGATTGGCGAGTTTATGCTAAGTAAAGCAACCGTGCCTAAAGATATTACAACCAGAGTAAGAGCTGATGGCACAACTGCTAATACCTTTTTAGTGAATGGCGTTCAAGATGTGGAGAATTATGTAAAAGGAAGAATGATGTTGGGAAAAGGATATAATATTCAAGGAGGATACATCCTTAAAAACAATGTATCAATAGATGCCAGGTACACCCACCTCGAAGCTGATGCAAACTCATTTATGAATAACCCCACATTTTATAACAGACCAAATTACTACACATTGGGATTATCTAAATACCTAAGTAGAGGTTATGGATTTAAAATACAAGGATCAATTACTTATGCAGACTTGGCACCAGGTAGTTTAGACCTCAATGCTAAGCGTGTAAACAACCACGAATGGATTGGAAATATAATAGCAACGATTTCATTTTAACTATGAAAAATTTTTTATTAACCCTAGTTGCTTTTTTGTGCTTGAGTTTTATCCAAGACTTTAACCCACAACCTAAAGCCATCACAGAAAAGTACTTTCAAGAAATAGACCTCGCTATTAATACACCAGCATTTAAGAAAGAAAAAGGATATACCAATTACGAAGAATTGATTCAATTTCTTACTGATTTGCAAGCAAAGCACTCAGATATAATGAGCGTGAAGTATATTGGGGAAAGCCAAAAAGGCAAGGCTATACCATTAGTAATTCTGAACAAAAAAAGTACTGAAGACAAATTAAAAGTTTGGTTCCAAGCAGGGCTACATGGCGATGAAATGGCAAGTACTGAAGGCATTTTGTATTTATTAGATAAGGTTTTGAACGATCCAAATTATAATTACCTTTTAAATAGACTAGAAATGGCTATCATACCAATGGCAAATATTGATGGCTATGAAAAACAAAATAGGTATGCTGCAAACGGATTAGATTTAAACAGAGACCAAACCAAATTATTAGTAAAAGAAAGTGTTTTTTTAAAACAAGCATTTAGCAATTATAACCCAGAGGTTGGCGTTGATTTTCATGAATACCGACCTTTTAGAAAAGAATATTCACAACTTAGCACACTGGGTGTAACCTCTAGGTACGATGCCATGTTTATGAGTTCTGGAAATTTAAATGTTCCCGAAAAATTAAGGAAATATACCAATGAAAAGTTTGTTAAAAATGCCGAATTAGAATTGGATAAAGTTGGCATTACCCACAGAGAATATATTACATCAGAAAAAGATTTAGGAGACATTCATTTTAACCAAGGTTCAAATAGCGCCAGGTCTAGCGCCACCTCGTATGCCCTGGCAAATACCATTTCTAGCCTCATTGAAATCAGAGGAGTTGGCATTGGTAAAACCTCTTTTAAACGAAGGATATATAGCACGTTTTTAGTGGGAATTTCTTATTTAAAAACCTCATATGATCATGTAAAAGAGGTAAAAGAAATACTCAATTATGAGGCAAATTCAAATCAATTGGCAATTATTACCAGTAAAAAAGAAATTTCGGTTCAGCCATTAAAGTTTATTGATTTAGAAACCACCAATGAAATAAATATTGAGGTGGAAATAAGGAATGCGTCTAAAGCAACTGCCAACCTCACACGCAAAAGACCAATTGCCTATTTAGTTGAACCAAGTCAGAAAATTTTGATTGAAAAATTAAGAATACTTGGAATTGCTGTTGATTCATTAAAAGCCAAAAATACCATTGAGGTGGAATATTATTCAATAACAGAGATTAGTGAAGATGAAGAAATGGAGGAAGGGGTTTATCAACAAAAAATTAAAGCAAAGGTACAAAGTAAGTTGGTGAGTTTTGAAAAAGGAAGCTATATCATTTACTTATCACAGGAAAATTCAAACTTAGCTATTGAAGTTTTGGAACCAGATGCGCCAAACAGTTTTGTTAATTTTGGTTTACTCCCAGCAAAAAAAGATGGCATACTTCCCATTTATAGATACTTGAAAAATGAAAAATTATAACAAAGTAAAACACATTGTAACAGGCATAATTTTGCTTTTTACATTCAATCTCAAAGCACAAGAGGCAACACCTAAAAAAGATGATAATGACAATCCTAATCCAAAATTTGAAATGGGTCAAGGACTAAATTTCAATTTTAACAATGGAGATTACCAATTCAAAATTGGAGGCATGATTCAGCCTTATGTTGGTTACCGTAAAGATTCAACTAACGAACCAAACTACTTTCTAAATTCAAGGCGTACCTTTTTTAATTTATCAGGTAAGGCTGTTAAAGAAAAAATTTCTTTTCTTTTGCAAACAGATTTTAGCCAAGCAACACCACTTTTGGATGCATGGATTTCATATGCTCCTAGCAGCTACTTTAAAATAACCTTAGGTCAACAGTTAACCTTCTCTAACAATAGAGAAATGACTATTATGGAACCACAATTACAATTTATTGATAGGAGCTTAATAAGCACTCAATACAGTTCTACAGGTAGGGAGTTTGGCATATTCTTAGTTTCTAATTTTAATATTGGAAACATCCTTTTAGTACCGCAAGCCGCTATTACCTCAGGAGATGGAAGGAATTCCTTTGGCGCAAATTCTATTGATTATGATTTAGGTGGACTTAAATATGCAGGAAGATTAGATTTATATCCATTTGGCAATTTCACAGAAGGTAACAACAATTTAATTGCTGATATTAAAAAATAAAATAAGCCAAAACTTGCCTTAGGCATTGCTGGAAGTTATAATGTTGGGGCCAGTAATTATAGAGGTGAAGGTCACGGAGATTTTTTGGTTTACAACTCCAATGGTAGTAATTCTTTGCCCGACTATAGAAAATTATTCTACGATGTTTT
>CAMCJW010000167.1 GCA_945875195.1 Chitinophaga pinensis
AATTGAAGGGTTCAAAGCTGAAAACTACCAACCCCAACAATGGGCAGATTTGATAAGTGAATCGGGAGCAAAGTATACTGTTATCACTGCAAAACACCACGATGGTGTTGCACTTTGGAATACAAAAATGAATGACCTAAGTATTCCTAAAAAGGCTCCAGTTAAACGCGATGTGTTATCTCCTTTTGTAAATGCGGTGCGAAAAAACAATATAAAAGTAGGAATTTATTATTCTCTCATTGATTGGTCACACCCAGATTATCCGGGATTTAGAGGTGATTCTAGTCGCTATAAAGTGAAAGACGATACGCTAAGATGGAATAGGTTCAGACATTTTTACCAAGGACAATTAAATGAAATTACCAAAACCTACAACCCAGACCTTTATTGGTTTGATGGCGATTGGGAGCACAGTGCCAACGAATGGCAATCTTCAATGGTGAGGCAAAAACTATTAGCGAATAACCCAAAAGCAATTATCAATGGAAGGCTACAAGGCTTAGGTGATTATGATACACCTGAACAAAATTTCCCAGTTACAAAACCCAGCAACAGAGATTGGGAATTGTGTTTAACAAGTAACGATAACTGGGGATACAGGGCATCTGATAAGCACTTTAAAACACCTTATCAAATCATCAGTATATTTACAGATTGCATTGGAATGGGTGGAAATTTATTATTAGATATTGGCCCTAAAGCCGATGGAACCATTCCAGATGAACAAGTTTATTTACTCAAAGAGTTAGGAAAATGGACCAAACAGCACAATGAAGCAATATTTGGCAGCATTGGAGGAATGCCCCCCGGACATTTTTATGGCTCATCCACCCTTTCCAAAGATTCTACAATTTTATACTTATTTGTAAACAACACAGGTGCCAAAAATATAGTCATTAAAGGCTTAAACAATAAAATAATTAGCGCACAAGTTTTGGGGAAAGGCATAACCATTACCCCAAATATAGTTGGTAAAATATCATGGAGTCCTGTGCCCGGTTTGGTGCACTTAGAAATACCCACCGAAGCACAAAACGAATACATAACAGTAATCAAACTTACCCTTGATAAGCCACTCAATTTATATAACGGAAAAGGTGGCTTCAATTAAACAGGCTCCCTGAGCCCACCGAAGGGCAAAAAAAATAAAACAATTTCATTGAATTGTGTAATTAATTAGGTGGCTAATAATGGTTTCTTTGTAAGGAGAAAGAAGCATTTTACTATATGGTAAAAACAGCTCTTTCTCCCTATAAAACATGCTTGTTAAACAAAACAAACCTTATGTAATTAACAAGAAAATCGATAGCTATTTTGATGGTGTTTATCATGCCTTTAAATTTGTCAAACGTTTTTTTGCCCAGGTAATTCGCCCTCCTTTTCATTTTAAAGAAGTGATAAACCAATCCTATGAAATTGGTATCAAATCCTTGTCTTTAATTACCCTAACAGGTTTCATTGTTGGCATGGTTTTTACCAAACAAACCCGACCATCACTCGAAGATTTTGGTGCTACATCTTGGCTGCCTTCCCTCATTGGAATTGCCATTGTTCGTGCCTTAGCCGCTTTGGTAACTGCCCTTATTTGCGCAGGTAAAGTTGGTTCAAGCATAGGTGCAGAATTGGGTTCAATGAAAGTTACCGAACAAATTGACGCCATGGAAGTTTCGGCCATCAACCCATTTAAATACCTTGTAGTAACCCGTGTTTTAGCCACCTCTTTAACCATCCCCATTCTTGCCTTGTATTGCTCTTTTGTTGGCCTTTTGGGATCTTATTTAAACGTGTATGGTTCTGAAGCAAGTAGCCTAACTATGTTTTATAAAAATGCATTTTCAGATATCAGCTTTCTCGACATATTTGCTTCAGTAGTGAAATCAATTTTTTATGGTTTTACCATTGGCATGGTTGGTTGCTACAAAGGTTATTATGCCACACAAGGAACGCGGGGTGTGGGCAAAGCTGCCAATGAAGCGGTAGTCCTTTCTATGTTCCTCATATTTGTTGAAGAAATCATCATTGTTCAAGTAAGCAATTGGATTCGATTATATTAAATCTTATGAATTCAAATAAAAATATAGCATCTCCTCTAGTTATCAATATTAATAATGTTTATAAATCTTTTGGAGAATTAGAAGTGCTAAAAGGTATTAACCTCTCTGTTTTTAAAGGTGAAAATATGGCCATTTTAGGAAAATCTGGATCAGGCAAATCTGTTTTGATTAAAATGATGATTGGACTACTACAACCAGATAAAGGCGAAGTTTTTGTTTTGAACCAAGAAGTTAAAAATTTACAAGGAAAAGAGTTAGATGCACTGCGTTTACGTATTGGATTTTCCTTCCAAAATAGTGCCCTATACGATAGCATGAACGTATTTCAAAACCTAGCATTTCCACTTATCATGAACCACAAAAATTTAAGCAAGGCTGAGATCAGCCATGCAGTGGAGGAAGCATTAGTAGCGGTAGGATTAGAAAGCAAAGAATTGCAAATGCCCGCAGATCTTTCTGGTGGACAGCGCAAAAGAATTGGCATTGCCAGAACCTTAATTTTAAAACCAGAAATCATGCTGTATGATGAGCCAACCTCTGGTTTAGATCCTGTTACTAGTAGCGAAATTAACGCACTCATTGTTAGCGTTCAAAAAGAATACCGTACCACTTCTGTAATCATTACCCACGATTTAACTTGTGCCAAAGTAACTTGTAACCGCATTGCTGTTCTCGTTGAAGGTGCTTTCCTAAAAGTAGGAACTTTTGAAGAAGTTTTCAACCAACAAACTGACCTAATTAGTCCTTTTTACAACTATAATTTTATCCAATAAATATGAATAATTCCAATAAAAACAGAAACACCATTGTTGGTATATTTGTTGCGCTAGGCTTAACTTTTTTGCTAGCTGGAATATTGCTTGTAGGCAATTTACATGAAACCTTTAAACGAAAAATTGAGTTAGTAGCCATATTTAAGGATGTAAATGGTCTTAAAACAGGCAGTAATATTTGGTTTTCAGGAGTTAAAATTGGCACAATCAGCAAAATCAAATTTGATGGAAGTAATTCTGTGGCGGTTCATTTAAAAATAGAAACTAAAATAGAACAATATGTGAGGAAAAATGCTACTGTAAAAATTAGCACCGATGGATTAATTGGCAATAAAATTATGCTAATTGTTGGGGGTACAGAAGAATACCCAGAAGTAGAAGATGGCGACACATTGTTAATAGAAAAAACCTTTTCATCAGACGACATGATCAATATTTTACAGGCCAACAACGTTAATTTACTTGCAATTACAACCGATTTTAAAACTATTTCTAATAAAATGGCAAAGGGTGAAGGCTCAATTGGAAAAATTATTAACGACCAAACATTATATAATCAAATTCAAACTACTTCCCTATCCCTGCAAAATGCTGCTGCAATGGCTCAAAACACAATGCAATCTTTGCAAAAATTTAGTTCCGGTTTGAACCAAAAAGGAACACTTGCCCACGAACTAACCACAGATACCATTGTATTTAATTCTTTGAAAAATACCATCCTGAAAATGCAAGTTTTGGCTGATACAGCTAATTTGTTTATTGCCAATTTAAACGAAGCTAGCATCAATCCCAATTCACCCATTGGCATATTGCTGCACAACAAAGAGTCTGGCGCACAAATAAAAGAGAGTATTAAAAATCTAGAGAGTAGCTCCAAAAAACTCGACCAAGATTTAGAGGCTGTGCAACATAGTTTCTTGTTAAAAGGTTATTTCAAAAAGGCCAAAAAAGCAAAAAAAGAGAAAAAATAATTTCGGTGGTATCTGATTAATTTTTTGAATCTGCAATTATCTTTCCATCTTCCATTACAATGGTTCTTTGGGTTCTACTTGCAAATTCTTGATCGTGGGTAACAATCAATAAAGATTGCTGGTAACTTTCGGCCAATTCTTGAAAGATATCAAAAACCAACTCACTGTTCTTCTTATCCAAATTACCTGTTGGCTCATCGCCCATGATGAGCAACGGGTTATTAATTAATGCCCTAGCTATTGCCACGCGCTGCTTTTGACCGCCTGATAGCTGATTAGGCAGCTTCAAGGCCTCGCTTTCAATACCAAGTATTTTTAGCTTTTCAAGTGCATTGTGCTCCACCTCTTGTTCAGTATACTTTCCTAGCTTCAATCCTGGTAACATCACATTCTTTATTACATTAAATTCATTGAGCAAATAATGAAACTGAAACACAAATCCTATCTCCTCATTTCTTACCCGAGCTAGTTCTGCCTCACTTTTATCACGCATCAACAAATTGTGTATTTTCAACTCTCCTTCATAATCTGTATCCATAGTTGATAAAATATAAAGCAAAGTAGATTTGCCACAACCAGACTTCCCTGTTACCGAAACAAATTCACCCTTTTGAACAGAAAAGCTGATATTATTTAGTACCTGAATAGTATTTGGGTCATGAAAATATTTATTGATTCCTTTAGCTTCTAATATAATATTTTCCATATTTACTTCCCCCTAATAATTACCACTGGATCTATTTTACTTGCCTTGCGAGCAGGCAAATATCCTGCGAAATAAGTAGTAACCGTTGAAAACACAATTGCAACCAAATAGAAATACAAATTATATTCTATTGGGTAGGTTTTAACGGTTGGCAACGCACTGGTATTAAATGGAATTTGCCCAATGATAGCAGATAATCCGAAACCAAAAATCAAACCCAATATACCACCAAAAAGTCCAATACTCAGAGCAATACTGATGAAAATACGGTTTACATCTACACCAGAAAATCCAGTAGCTTTTAAAATGGCAATTGAATCCATTTTTTCATAAATCATCATGTTTAAAATATTATAGATACCAAAACCAGCAACAATTAATAAAGTAATCCCAACCACATAAGAAATCAAGGTTCTTATAAAACTACCCGTTTCAAATTGAGAATTTGCAGTTTGAATATCAATGGCATCAACCCCATACAAAGCCTGAAATTCTTTGGCCATTTCTGGAGCCAAATTGATGTCATTCAACTTCACCTGAATATCGGTTAAAAAACTATTTGATTCACCCATTATTTTTTGTGCAGTATGCAAGGAACTGTAACTGTTTACCTTGTCAATTTCTTGCAAACCCGACTGAAAAATACCTACTACTTTGAGATTAACCATTTGGCCTTTGGAGCTGGTAATTTGAATAATATCGCCCACTTGGACTAGCATCTTTTCTGCTACGCCTTTGCCCAATACAATGCTATTAGGCGTGTTTTTTAAATCAATATAATTTCCTGCAATCACATAATCACTAAAGGTAAACAGTTTGGCTTCAGCCTCAACGTCTATTCCATTTATTACACCCATTAAATCAACCGAACCAACATTGTAATACACTTGGGTGATAACTTTTGGCGCAACACCCATTACCCTTTTATCCTGCTTCAGTGCTTTGATGATTGCGGCGCTATTCAATACATCTAATCGTTCGTTTTTTGGCTTTACCGAGTGCACAAAATTATATGACTCAGCAAAATTTGCACCTTTATCTATGGGCTGAACCAAGGTAGGTTTTACTTCTTTATAAATTCGTACATGGGGCGTTCTATTTACTACCAAGCCATCCAATAACTTATTTAGTCCGCCCATAAAACTTAGCAAAGCTATAAACATGGTTATACTAAATGTAACGCCTATAGCTGCAACTAAAGTTTGTCGCCACCTAGCCATTAACAAAGAAGCTGAAATACTTGCAATTAATTTGAGTTTCATTTGCCCGGTTTTACAAGCTCATCCTCTTCAGTTACGCCAGCTAATATTTGAATCATTTTAAAATCTTTGAGACCAGTTTTTACCAATACTTTGTCGCCATTAGATTTAACAACTGTAGAGTCGTTGAGCATATAATTACGTGGGATCAGCAAAGCATTTTTTTCTGTTTGCAATACAATATTGGCTTCAAAACTTACATTAGGATACACCACTTTGGGAAATTGCACAAATTTTGCTTCCACCAAAAATGATTTACTTCTCTCATTCATAATTGGGTAAATTTTACTCACTACAGCCTCAAATACCTCCCCTTTATAACTATCTAAACTTACCAGCACTTTCAACCCTGGCAGCACATAAATGATGTCATATTCATCCACCTGCATTTCTAAAACAAATTGATTGGCATCGCCAAGAATGGCAATAGGTGTTTGTATCCCAACAATTTCTCCTTTGTTTTTTAATATGCTATAAACCTTGCCATCTATCTCACTCCTAAGTGTAAAATCGTCTTCCATTTCATTAGAAATTTTCATATTCCGTTTGCTTTGAGAAGAGTTAAAACTCAGTTGTCGTTTTAAATCATCATATTTTACTACTGAAGAAAAATAAGCACTTTTTGAAGATTGGTATGCAAGTTCTCTTTGTTCCAACTCTACTTTAGTGCCTACTTGCTGATTCCATAGATTCAATTGTCGTTGGTATAAACTCGAATCACTTTTCATTTTATTCAACATCACATCCTTGTTTAATTCAGCGTCTCGTAATTTCCCTTTATTGGCAGTATAATCTGCAAATTCAGAGGCTTGCCGTGCATTTTCTGCATTCAACTTTTGTGCTTTATTAGAAATAGATAAGATAGCCTCTCCTTTCTTTATCAAATCTCCCTCCTCAATACAAACTTCATCGATAATGCCAT
>CAMCJW010000168.1 GCA_945875195.1 Chitinophaga pinensis
GATGCGCTGTATGGGTCGGGCTTAAGCAATTATTTGCAAGGCCTTTCAGCCATGTTGGTTCAAACCATCAATGAAAAAAATGGGGTTAAAATTGCAATAGACATCCCCAGTGGCTTATTTGGAGATATACAGGAGGCAATTCAACAAAAAGATGCGGTTATCTTTAAATCTGATATCACCTACACTTTTCAGCAAATGAAAACTAGCTTTTTATTTCCAGAAACTGGTGGCTTTGCAGGTAAATGTGTTGTTGTTCCCATCGGCTTGCACCCAGCATACTTAAAGGCAATTCAAGATTCTTGGGTTTGGCTCGAACCAAATTTGTTACAGCATAAACCTTCAAGTAAATTCGATTTTAAATGGGAAAAGGGACATGCAATTATGATTGCGGGTAGCTATGGTAAAGTGGGAGCAGCATTGTTATCAAGCAAAGCCGCCTTGCGAGCTGGTTGTGGGTTAGTAAGTGCCTATGTGCCAAAGGTTGCCTACACCATTTTTCAAACTGCTTTCCCCGAGGCCATGGTTGAAACAGATGAAGAGCTAACGGAAATAAGAAACTTTCCAGATTGTTCTAAATATGATGCCATAGGCATTGGTCCTGGTTTGGGATTTCATCCATACACAGTGATGGGTTTTGGCAATTGGATCAAACATGTTAAAACGCCTCTTGTGATTGATGCAGACGGGTTAAATATATGCTCAGAATTGCTCAAAATGCATCCAGATTTTAGTTTTCCTAAAAATTGTATCCTTACGCCACACCACAAAGAATTTGATAGGCTATTTGGCAAATGCAACAATAGTTTTGAGCGGTTAAATTTAGCCATTGAAAAGGCAAGGCAGTATGAAATAATTATTGTTTTGAAGAGCGCACATACCGCAATTGTTACTCCTCATGGAAATGTTTTTTTCAATTCAACAGGTAATAATTTATTGGCAACAGCAGGCAGTGGCGATGTGTTAACTGGAATTGTAACTGCTACGTTGGCAAAGGGGTTTGAACCAATTGAAGCTGCAAAAAAAGCAGTTTTTCTACATGGGATATTGGCCGATTCATTGCAAGCAAAAGGATATAAAAATATGATTGCAAGCGATTTGGTTGAGGAGCTAAAATGGCATAGTTAAGCTTAAAGTTCTTCCAACATTTTTGTATAATCATATTGCAAATCTTCGTGCAATTTGGAGATGTCTTTTTGTATTTTCTCTAGCTGTCTGTCGTATAAGTTTTCTATCGCTTGGTATTTGATCCAATAGCTGCTGCATGCTTTTAGTTCAAAACAAAAATGTAACAGCAATTCAATTTCGGTTTGAACCAATTTGCTGTATTGTGCGTAAAGTTTGGCTATTCGGAGCGTTTTACGAATGTATTTTGTAGTAAAGAACAAGCTGTTTGTTGGCATCTCTGCAAAGCGTAAGCTTATTTCATCTTTGGCTTTTTGTATATATCTATCTTCATCCTGCGATTCAAACAAAATATAATGGGCCAATTCTTTATTGGTCTTTTTAAACTTCGATAGCCTCAAACACAATTCAACCAACTCCTTTTGGTGAAGTTGATTGAGCTCCTTTTTGATTGCTGCAATGCTGCTTGTTTCCATTTTTAAGAGGCCATAAATTGGCCATTTTCTTCTTTCAATAAATGATAAGGTTCATTGCCTATAATTAAACAACCATCCAAATCTGCATACTCAGCCAATGAACACAAACTCCATGCACTTCTTATTCCTAAGGTTGTTTCAACCATGCACCCAATCATTGTTCTTAACCCACGTGCCTTTGCTTCCTTCAATATTCTTATCCCATTTATATAGCCGCCTGCTTTCATTAATTTTATGTTCACCATGTCAAATTGTTGCACCAATTCATCAAAGTTTGGTTGGTTCAAAACGCTTTCATCTCCCATAATTGGTAAAGTGCTTTCTTTCTTTAAATACTTATAGGCATCAAGCATTTCGGCTGGCATGGGTTGCTCCACAAACTCAATGGGGTATGGTTTTAACTTGGGCATAAAACGCAACAATTCATCTACATCTTTCCATGCTTCATTGGCATCTATCATGATGTTGTGATTACCCAAAGTTGCAATTTCTTTAATCATGTCAATTGCGGCCTCGTTATTTACCTTTACTTTTAAATACTTAAAGCGTTTCAATTGATAGGTATGATAGAATGTTGCAATATCGCTGGCATCCATAATTGGCAAAGTATAGCAGGTGCTCACAAGCTTTGGTTCATCTATATTCAGTAATTCAAATAAGCTGATTTTCTTTACTGTAATATACCAATGTATAAATGCTGATTCAATACCAAAACGCAGTGCATTGTGCACCTTAATTCCGTTCAACCACAATTCAAATTCAAAGGGTTCTATCGGACAATCTTTTAAAACATTCTTTATTGCTTCAAACTCCTCCAATAAATTTTCAGGAGTTTCTCCATACCTAATATTTGGCGCAACTTCGCCTAGTCCAATTTCACCCAAATGCCCACATGAAACAATTAAATTTTCTTTGTAGGTACTGGCGTTTCTAGAAATTTTCCAGGTATATTTTAATTCAAGTTTGAGCTTTTTTATAGTCCATTCCATGCCGCAATTTAATAGGCTTTCGTTTGCCTGAACCAATTTCTTTTACACGTTTTTAGGCTACTGACTATTTGGGTAGAATGTGTTAAACCTTGTAACATCCACCTCAGGAAATATTGGCGCTCCTCCCAATAAATAATCGGTTAAATGCTTGGCTAAAAAGGGTGCTTGTAATATTCCTTTGGTGCCTAGTCCATTAAAAATAAACAAATTTTCTAAGCTTGGATGCGATCCCAATATTGCACCCCTGTCTCTGGTGGTAGGCCTTATTCCTGCATCTTGGTGAATTACTTCAAAAGGCAATTCAATCATTTGCCTCAATTTTTCTAGCAGCATTTCTCTCCCCAAATCATCAGGTTGGTCATCTTCATAATCCCACTCATAACTGGCACCCACTTTAAAAACATCCTCATATTGGTGCACCAAATACACGCCCTTTTTTAATATGTACTCCTTGGGTAAGCCTGCACATTTTATATGTAAAACCTGACCTTTACACAATTTAAATGGTAGCCAATTAAAATGAGGGTTTTTAAAATATTGGTGACCTTCACAACAAATTACTTTGCTAAAAGTATGCTTACCAAATTGCCATTTCCCTTGCTCATCTTGTATGTTTGCCCAATCAATTTTATCCTGTAAATAATTGCCCTGATTTAAAAGATACAATTGATAATCTTTAATCCATTCTTTGGTCTTAACCCAACCCGAGCCTTCAACTTCAAAACTGCCAAACTCTGCTAACAAGGGTGTTTTGGCTAAAGCTGTTTCGTTGATGAAATTTTTAAATAAAGGATTGTCTAATCTCGCGCCAAAATCATTCGATTCTTTAACATTGCCAAATGCTTGGTGAATAGTTGCCTTAACTAAATAGTTTTTACCAAGTATTTTCTCAAAATCTCCAAAGGCTTGGTGTAGGCTATCTAAAAGCTCCATGGCCTTCCAATTAACAGTCATTCTTTTACCACTTATTGGGTTAAACATTCCTGCTGCTATTCTACTCGAGCTATTCAATGGCGCATCATCTACCAATAAAAAACTGCGACCATTTTTTGCCAATTTATAAGCCATCATGAGTCCGGCAATTCCGCCACCTATAATTAAAAATTCTCTTTCTTCGCTGCTCATTGGGTCTTCATTTTTACAGCACGTAACATATGCCGTTTATGAGGCGGACCTTCCAATTTCTCCACTTCAAATCCAGCAGCTAGTAAGTTTCTTCTTACATCACCTTTCGCAGAATAAGTTACCAATATGCCACCAATTGCTAATAGTTGAAAGATTTTTTGAAAAATGGCTAAGTCCCAAAGTTCCGATTGTTTATCAGGTGCAAAGGCATCAAAATATACCAAGTCGAACTGCTCATTTGTTTCAAAGTTCTCTATGCCAATTAACCTTTTTTGAAGTTCAAAATTGGTATCTATAGTTAAATTGCTTTCCCATTCTCCTTCATGCATCGCAGCATATTTTGTTTCATGCTCTTGGTCCCAATGAGCCTGGTACCCTAGCTTTGATACCAGTGAATAGGGGAGTGCCAAGGTTTCCAAACCGGTATAATGAACGTGGATATCATGCGCTTCAGCTTCTATTAAACTCAGTATGGCATTTAACCCTGTGCCAAATCCAATTTCTAAAATGGACAGCTTTTTTTGTTGTTTCGTTTTGATCCAAAACCGCATACCAGCCTCAATAAATACATGCATGCTTTCTTGTATGGCGCCATGCTGCGAATGATAAGTTTCGTTTATATCCGGGCGGTAAAGTGTTTTTAAACCTGCTGGATTTTCAATTATAACCGGTAAATCAACCACTACTTGATATTTAAATATAAATAAACAGGCAGGTGATCACTATAGCCATTCAAATACTTCTTTCCACCAAAGGTTCTCTTGGGGTTTCCTTTGTATTTTTCTTCTGTTTCCAACATCCACTCCTCTTTGAATGTTGAGGCAGAATTTACCACATACTGTAATTTACTATTACTATTTAGTAACGACTTGTTCAATAAAAACTGGTCTAAAAAATTCCATTCACCTTTGTGTTTGTATGATCCCATTCCTTTTGCCAATAGGTCGTTCATGGGATTGTAAAAATCAAAAGCGCCCACTTCTGTTGTTGCTGCTTTTGCTTGCATGATTTTAGAAATACTTTCATTGTTAGGATAATCATTGAAATCGCCCATCATAATTAAAGCAACATTTGGGTCTTTTTTCTGGATGCTATCGCAGATTTGTTTTGCCCTTTGCGCAACATAAATTCTTTTATACTCACTTTCCTTTTCACCTTCTCTTCTGCTTGGCCAATGGTTAACCAATAATATTAATTTAATGTTGTTTTTTAAGGTAAATTCAGCCATCACAATTCCACGGGTATTATCGCCACCAATTCCTGCTGTATCAATAATGTACAAGTTTGATTTCACCAACTTTCCAGCATTCTTTTTGTAAAGTAATGCATTGTCAATTCCTCTCTCATCCGGACTATCAAACCAAACTATACCATAATCTTGTTTGTTTTTCTTGAGTTCCTTTGTTAAATCTTTTAAAACAATTTCGTTTTCTACTTCGCACATTCCCAAGAAATCCGGCCCATTTCCATTATTGATGGCCAATATTACTTTACTCATGTTTGCCATTTTATTTTGGTATTTTTCTGTATTCCATTTATAGGTTCCTTGTGGAAGAAATTCTTCGTCAATTTTACCTGGCGTGTCAATGGTATCAAACAAATTTTCTTGGTTATAAAACGCCACGCAAAGTTTATTTTTGGTTTGAGCACCAATTTGAAAACAAAATAGGAGGTTTATGAGTATTATATGGTATATTTTCATGGTGCGAAAATACTAAGAAATTGTCGCCGACTGTTAACTTTTTATTATTTTGCCATTTAAGCTATAAGGTTTGTTACCTTTGATTTCAATAAATGAGAGGACATATATTTTCTAAATACATTCCAGGTCCAGAAGAGGAAAAGGGGTTTGAGCAACTCATGAACCTATTTCTTCAGTTACTACAGTATACCAATGGAGATGTGGCTGAGGCGCTTGACTGGCTGAACCAATTGGATCAGCAACACCAAATTACCAACGATAGTTATGGAATGGGCAACTTTATCCAAGACTTGAAAGACCGCGGGTATATCAAGGAAAATCCAAACGATGGAACTTTTGCCCCAACCAGCAAAACAAATCAAACCATTCGCAAGAAAAGCTTAGAGGATGTTTTTGGAAAGTTGAAAAAGGGCGGAAAAGGTAACCATGCAACCTCCAAAACGGGCGTGGGAGATGAGCTCAATAGCGACCGAAGAAAATTCTCTTTCGGCGATTCTTTGGATCAAATAGACTTAACTGCTAGCATACACAATGCGCAAATAAACCATGGTATTGATGATTTTAAACTTACCGAAGATGATTTAGAAATACGTGAGAAGGACCTCAAAACCCAAACCTCAACTGTTTTAATGATTGATATATCTCATAGCATGATATTATACGGTGAAGATAGAATTACACCTGCTAAAAAAGTAGCCATGGCTCTTGCCGAGTTAATTAAAACACGTTATCCCAAAGATACCTTAGACATCATTGTTTTTGGCAACGATGCCTGGCCTATTGAGGTTAAAGATTTGCCCTATTTGCAAGTTGGTCCATACCACACCAATACCTACGCTGGTTTGGAGCTGGCCTTAGATATTTTGCGAAAAAGAAAGAACATCAACAAGCAGATTTTTATGATAACTGATGGCAAGCCAACTTGTTTAAAGGAAGGCAATGGGTATTACCAAAATAGCTTTGGCTTGGACAGAAAAATCATCAATAAAACACTCACCATGGCTGCGCAGGCTAGGCGATTAAATATTCCCATTACCACCTTTATGATTGCCAGCGATCCTTATCTCCAAAAGTTTGTGCGTGAGTTCACCGAAACAAATCATGGTAAGGCATATTATAGTAATCTCAATGGCTTAGGCGATTTTATATTCGAGGATTTTGAGAAAAATAGAAAGAAAAATACGAGATAATTTAAACAACATTCATGAAAAAAAGCAATCATAC
>CAMCJW010000169.1 GCA_945875195.1 Chitinophaga pinensis
AATTCACCCGTAACCACTGTACCAAATTTGGTACGGATAACATTGTAATGAATATTCTTTTCAACGCTATTGTCAGAAACTTGAGCATGATTTAATTTGTCTTCTAACATATAACCAGCAATGTGGTATTCGCCAGTTGCATCAGCAAAAAATTTGCCATCAGCAACTACATTTAATAAACCATCAGCCTCTTTCATCGTTAACACGCAATTTACAACAGCAGTTTTAGCAACCTGTGTTGTAATGGTATTGATTGCAGTTGTGCCTGTTGCTGTACTACCACCAACCATCGCTGCAAAAGGAGCATCGTTCGCGCCTAAATACATTGCTGGCACACCAGATGGATTAAATATGCCAGATAACAAATCGGCATCAGCACATTTCATAGGATCATTACCAACTTGGCATGAAATAATAGTTGTTTTAGGGCCAACTGCAGATGCTTTAATTTGCTCTTTTGCAGGTTTTCCATAAGCACCACAAGGAGGGCACCAAGTTCCACCAAAATAAAATACGGTAGATTTTTGTTCTTGAGGAATTGTTACAGTTCCTGTTCCGTTGTTATTACCTCCATCAGTTTTGGTTTCTTCTTTTTTACAAGCAGTAATTGTTAAGGAAAGACCAATTAGTATGGCTAACGAACTTTTGAATAATTTTTTCATTTTTTTTGATTTAAAATAGTAAAACAAATATTGCCATTTTTTTTAATTAAACAAGCGTTAAATTCATTTATTTTTTGCAAAATGCACAATAATTTAACCTTCTACTTTCATGCTCAAATCAATGCTTTTGGCTGAATGGGTGAGGGCGCCAACAGAAATAAAATCAACCCCAGTTGCGGCAAATGCTGTAATGGTATCCATGGTAATTCCGCCACTGGCCTCGGTTTCAAAGCGTTTATCAATTAATTTAATTGCCTCTGCAAGTAGTTCTGGCGTAAAATTATCGAGCATAATTCTGTTAATTCCTCCAATTTCCAAAACTTGTTGCACTTCTTCTAGACTTCTTGTTTCTACTTCAATGGGTAGGTTCAAACCTTTAAATTTTAAATATTGGTGTGTTTTTTCTATGGCTTGTTTGATACCACCGGCAAAATCAATGTGGTTATCCTTGAGCATAATCATGTCGTACAAACCAATGCGGTGATTGTCGCAACCACCAATTTTAACGGCCCATTTCTCCAAAAGGCGCATTCCTGGGGTAGTTTTTCTGGTATCTAAAACGGTGGTATGGTAATCTTTTAAGAGCAAATTTATGTTGTAACTCATTGTTGCAATACCACTTAATCGCTGCATAAAATTGAGCACCAATCTTTCGGAGGTTAAAATACTAATGTCTGAACCAATCACTTCAAAAATACGGTCGCCAGATTTAATTAGCTCACCATCTTTTTTTAAAGGATGGTAAAGAATACCTGAATCTAATCTTTTAAAAATATAGCCTGCTAATTCTATGCCTGCAATTACCCCATCCTGTTTGGCAACACAATATGCTTTTCCAATTTTATCAGCAGGTATGCATGCCAAAGAACTGTGATCGCCTGTTCCTACATCTTCTCTGATGGCAATTTCAATGAGTTCTTTGATGTCGTTGTTTAATAAAATATCCATATTATGATTCGTTTAATTCACCTAATCGATCCGTTGGCAAAACCAGTTTTTGCGTAGTGATGAATTTTCTGGTCTTTTGAATGTCGTCATACAAATACCTATCGTTTTCTAAGCTAGGAACTACTTTTCTATATAATGCTAATTTCTCTTCAATGATGGTAGAGCTTTCACTCGGTCTTCTAAATTCGAGCGCCTGAGTGGCATTCATGTATTCAATAGCCAGAATGGTTTCTAGGTTATAACATATCTTTAGTAGTTTGGTAGCAGAGTTGGCTCCCATACTCACATGGTCTTCTTGTCCGTTACTGCTTACAATGCTATCTACGCTCGCTGGTGTGCATAGCTGTTTGTTTTGACTCACAATACTAGCAGCGGTGTATTGAGGAATCATGAAACCCGAATTTAAACCAGGATTTGCTGTTAAGAATGGCGGCAAGTTTCTCGCTCCTGAAATCAATTGGAAGGTTCTTCTTTCCGAAATATTACCTAGCTCTGCCAGAGCGAGTGCCATAAAATCGTAAGCCAAAGCTAGGGGCTGTCCATGGAAATTTCCGCCCGAAATAATCTTATCTAAATGAGGAAAAATATTAGGATTATCAGTAACCGAATTGATCTCCCTGGTTACAGTCTCTTTATAATAAGCAAATGCATCCATGGATGCACCATGAACTTGGGGAATGCAGCGAAAAGAATAAGGGTCTTGTACTTGGGGTTTATCTTCAAGTGCAATTTTACTGTCTTTTAAAAAGTAACTTATTAAATTAGCCGTATCTACTTGTCCGTTGTGGGGGCGTAGTTTATGTAATTCTGGGTGAAATGGATCTAAGCGCGCATTAAACGCATCAATGGAATTTGCTGCAATAAAATTAGCCCATGTTATCATTTGAAAAGCCCTGAAATAAATATAAATACCATAGGCACTCATAAATTGTGTTCCGTTGATGAGAGCTAAGCCTTCTTTTGATTGCAATTTTATGGGTTCCCAACCCATCTCTTCTAGTACATTCTTGGCTTCAGTTCTTTCAAAGCCTTCGCCCTTATCCATCCATACTTTTCCCTCGCCTATCAAAGGTAAACAAAGATGTGCAAGCGGCGCTAAATCGCCACTGGCTCCTAAGGATCCTTGCTCATATACAACGGGAAAAATATCATGGTTAAAAAAGTCAATTAATCTTTCAACAGTGCTAACGCTTACGCCACTGTGGCCAAAAGCCAAAGATTGAACTTTCAATAATAGCATGATCCTAATGATGCCGATCTCTACATAGTCTCCAGCTCCACAAGCATGGGAACGAAGCAGATTTTCCTGTAAAGTTTGTAACTCATCATTTGAAATTATTGTATCGCACAAAGATCCAAAACCAGTATTTACACCATAAATAGGAGCCTTATTGTCGGCCATTTTTTTATCTAGGTAGTTCCGGCAAGTTTCTATGTCGATTCTTGTTTTATGGGAGAGTTTTAGTTTTAAATCATTGGATAAAATTTTCTCAACATCGTTAAGGCTTAGCTCATGGGTAATTTCAAATATGGAACTCATTACTAGATAATTTGTGTTAATTCTGTTTTTGTAACTTCAGTTTGAACGCCACTTAATAAATTTTTTAATGGGTATTTTTCAGAGGCCAATTCATTGGAGCCAATGATACAAGCATATTCAATGCTTAATTTATTGGCATACTCTAATTGTTTGCCAATTTTTTTGGTAATATCTGGATAGATTTCTGCCGCAATACCATTGGCTCTAACTTCCGCACAAAGTTCTAATGCCCTTTGTTGGGTTTCTTCATCGAAGTAGCAAAACAATATTTTGGTTTCATTGGCTTTTAGTGAGGCAGGAAACAAAGCCAAATCTTCCATCACATCGTATATTCTATCTAAGCCAAATGAAATGCCTACGCCAGAAATTCCTGGCAAACCAAAAATGCCAGTTAGGTTATCGTACCTACCGCCACCGCCAATACTCGATTTAAATGTGCCAGCATTTGCCTGAACCTCTACAATGGCGCCGGTATAATAGCTTAATCCACGGGCAAGTGTGACATCTATTTTTATTTCGTTTTTGGTTTGAAGGGTGCTTAAAAATTGCATCACTTTTTTAAGTTCTATGCAACCCAAATTCCCATCCTCAATATGCCCCAACATTTCTTCTAATTGTTGCAAAGGATTATTGGTTTCTACTAATGCTAAAAATGTGAGGATACTGGCACATTGTGTTTCATTTAGGCCAGATTTTAGCAGTTCATTTTTTACGCCATCTGATCCAATTTTATCTAATTTATCAATGGCAACGGTAATGTCTATAAACTTGTCCTGAGCGCCTATGTGCTGGGCAAGTGCATTGAGTAGTTTGCGGTTATTTATTTTAATAATAACCGGTATTTGAAGCTCAGCAAAAACTTCATCATAAATTTTTAATAGTTCTGCTTCATTCAATAAACTATCGGTTCCAACCACATCTGCATCGCACTGCCAAAATTCGCGGTATCGTCCTTTTTGTGGCCTATCCGAGCGCCAAACAGGCTGCATTTGGTAGCGTTTGAAGGGTAGGGTAATGTCGTTTCGGTTCATGGCTACAAACCTTGCAAAGGGTACTGTTAAATCGTAACGTAGGCCTTTTTCTGCAATAAAAGGGAGGCTAATTTTGGCGTCTAAATTGGCAACTTTGCCATCAACAGAGGGTAAATATGTTTGATCTATTTCTTCATGACTTGAAGTTTTACTTTGGAATTCAATTAGTTTTTTAAAGTAATCGCCTGAGTTGATTATTTTATAGAGCAGTTGGTCGCCCTCATCACCATATTTGCCAGTGAGGGTGCTGAGTTGCTCCATTGCAGGTGTTTCTAGAGGCATAAAGCCATATTTCTTAAATACCTTTTCAATGATATTTAAAAGGTATTTCCTGCGCTGAACCATTAACGGGTTGAAGTCGCGGGTGCCTTGCGGTAAACTTGGTTTTTGCGCCATAAGTAGCTGCGAATATAAGAATTGAAAAGAAAGAAAAACCTAATTCACAAAAAGTGAAGGTACTTTTAATGAGGTAAAATCATAAAATTTACTCACAGTCTTGTGTAATGGCGATTATCAGTATTACAACATATTAGATTTATTACCGGATACGGTCGGCACTCCTCACCAAATCTTCGTCTTTTTTGATTAAAAAGTAAACCCTCACGTTCAAGTATAGCATAAATAGTAATAAGGTAATTCCAACCATCGACGAGAGCATCATTTTTTCGGAACTAAAGTTTGGAATAAATAAGTAGGCTTTAACCGCAAATGTTCCAATTAAGCTAATGATTGCCAATAAATTAATTTGAGTAAAGCTCATTTGCCTGATCCTATTTTTGAAGTTCATCAAAACATAGGCGCTCAACCCAATAATGATCGAGACTAGTAGGATCAAAACGAATTGTAGGTTGCTTTCTATTAAAATGCCATTTTCTAGCTTGTTGAAATAAAACAAATTGAGCACGTACTCAGTGGTTTTACTTTCTGGTTCAACATAAACCAAGTGCAAAACATTGATGCCGCATAGCGCTGCGGCAATAAGGATAATAACAAGTAAAAATACCGATTGAATGCGTTGAATCATGGTGCAAAGGAATTGTAATTCAAGCAAATTTCAAAAGAAACTCAGATTGAATAAAACTTTAAGCCAACTAATCTATAACTATTTCTTTCTCAATTTCTCGCCAAACACCTTTTCAAACTTTTCCAATTTGGGTGCAATCACAAATTGGCAGTATGATTGAGAGCTATTTTGATTGTAATAATTTTGGTGGTAATCTTCGGCCAAATAGAAATTGGTATAGGCGGTAATTTCTGTTACAATTGGATTCTTAAACGCACCACTTGCGTCCAAATCTTTTTTGTATTTTTCTGCTAATTCTTTTTGTTCTTCATTCACATAAAAAATAGCAGAACGGTATTGCGTACCTATATCATTTCCTTGTCTGTTTAATGTTGTAGGGTCATGGGTTTGCCAAAACACAGATAGCAAGGTTTCGAAACTTACTTTTTTAGGGTCATACATAATTTTGCAAACTTCGGCATGACCAGTTGTTCCTTCACAAACCTCGCGGTAAGGAGGGTTTTTGATAAATCCACCGCTATAGCCAGATATTACCTTTTCAACGCCATCAATTCTCTGGTAGATAGCTTCCAAACACCAAAAGCATCCTGCGCCAAAAATTGCAGAATCTAAATTTTGTTCATTTATTGTAGTCATTGTAGTTTCTTGTTTCTTAGTTGTGTTTTTTTTCTCTGTTTGCGATTGACAACTTATGCCAATAAATAGTAAACAGCATACCATCAAATTAGATTTCATGTTTTTAAACTGTTGAATTGGGTTTTGCATAAGGCAATGTACCTATTTTTTCTGATTTATAATAGGTTTCTAATCCTTGTACAATAAGGGTTCTTGCAGCACTGAGGTTTAAAACGCCCGATTCTAAAATGAATTCTGGCGCCAGATAAATTTCCTGCACCTTGCCAATGAGTATGATGGTTTGGTTTGATTTGACAAAAATTTCTTCTTCGAGAGTAAGTCCAATTTTAATCGGACTTTCTAAAACATAGGGAGCTGTTAAAACTTCACCATAAAATTCCGTAAAGCCGCATGCATCAAATTCACTTTCGTTTCTAGGATACCTTGCTGAGGTTTGGTGAGCTTGTTGGTATAACTCAATTGGCACATGGTTAATGGTAAAGTGCCCGGTTTCTTTGATGTTTTCATAGGTGTGGCGTTCAACCGTTGCAGGCCTGTGCACAAAGCCCATCAATGGTGGGTTTGCGCCAATATGCACAACAGATGAAAAGATGGCCAAATTGCTTAATCCACTTACACTTTTGGTGCCAATTAAATGTGCAGATTTATAACCAGATAAGCCATTAATTAAATTGGTTCTATCTTGTTTTTCAAAAGCTTCAATATCGGAAAGTGAAAATTTAATTTCCATGTTATTACATTGCTTGCATGCCTCCGTCAACAGGCATAATTTGTCCTGTAACCCACGATGCATTGAG
>CAMCJW010000170.1 GCA_945875195.1 Chitinophaga pinensis
GGTTAAAATAAATTTCACTCATATTTCTGTACGGCACATTTAAGTAGGCTTCTATTATTTGTTTAACCAAGGCATCATACAAAGAGTTTGCATCCGAATTGGTATAAACAATTACACCTAAATTGGCTTCGGGTATAAACTCAGTTTTGGTTACAAAACCATTTGCACCGCCACTGTGCTCCCACACACGCTTGCCTTGGTAATCATAGCTATTCCAACCCAAACCATAGTTAGCAAAATGCTTGGTTGGGAATAAGCGTGAGTTAAAATCATTGCTCACCATTTGCGATTTGCGGGTTTCTTGTAATACCTTAAATGGCACCACTTGTTTGCCATTATATCTGCCACTATCTAATTGCATCAACAACCATTTGGCCATGTCTGCCACACAAGAGTTGATACTGGCCGATGGTCCCATGTTTTCAATGTTTGTTAAGGTCATCACTCTTAAGCCTCCTCTATAAAGGGTATGTGGCTTGCATGCATTGGCATCATTCAACATCATTTGATAACTGGTGTTGGTATGGGTCATGCCCAATGGCGAAAAGAAGTTTTTTTCTAAGTATTCGTCCCAAGAAATATTAGCTACAATAGGTATAATTTCACCAGCGGTAATATAGCCAGCATTACAATAACCGTATTTATACCTAAACGGATTCACAGGTTTGGTTCGAGCCATGCCTTCAATGATTTCTTTTCTGCTAAGGTTACTTCCCCAATTCAAAAAATCGCCTTGAAAAGTACCATGACCAATTCTATGGGTCAACAAATCTCTAACGGTACACAATTCAGTTGAAGTAGGTTCAAACAGCTTAAACCAAGGCATGTATTGGGTAACTTTTGCATCCAAGGATAACTTCTTTTCATAGTCTAACATAGCAATGGCAGTTCCTGTGAAGGCCTTACTATTACTGGCTATTTGAAATTGGGTAAACTCATTTACTGCATTGTTTTCTGCTGATACCGCATCTTTTCCCTTGCTAGGAGCAAAGGCATTTTTAACGCCATAGCCTTTGGTTACAACTACCTTTCCATCCTTAACAATAGCTATTGCCAAGCCTGGTACTTGCCACCTTTGCATTTCTCTTTTTACGTATTGATCCAACGAATCGCTAACAAATGCTGGTTGCGCAGAGGCCTGAAGAGCGAGAATAAGAAATACTAAAATGGCGGTTGTGGTTTTCATGGAAAATTTTTCTTGCAATGTAAAATTTTAATTCAGAATTCTGAATTCAGAATTCTGAATTAAAAAATCTCCACATCTCCAAGTCTCCCTATCTCCCTATCTTCTCCTTCCCCCACCGCCTCCGCCAGAAGGTCTGCTTTGCGGCTGACTGGGTCTTTGACTTGGTGCTGGTCTGCTTTGTGGCCGACTAGGACGGCTATTCGGTGCTGGTTGATAGGATGGTTTATTTGCAGGTTTGGCTGAAGGGGTTGCACCGTTGTTTGGTCTAGCGGATGGTGAACTGCCTCCACCAGCTGGTCTTTGTGATGGCTGGTTGCCTCCTGTTGAAGGACGAATATTGGCCGGTGAATTTCCGCCTCCCGATGGTCTTTGTTGTGGCTGATTGCCGCCTGTTGAAGGGCGGTTATTATTATTAGAAGGCCTATTTCTATTGTTGTTGTAGGTGTTATTATTATTATTGATTACAACAGTATTAGAAGATTGTCTGCTATTATTTTGGTAATTATTGTGGTGCGAAACATTGTTGTAATGATTGCAATGATGGTAATTGTTGTGGTAATAATTCGGATGATAGCCAACATAAATAGAAAAGCCTACAGGAGGGTATGGTCTATAATATGGAGGGTAATATCCATAGCCATAAGGCGAGTAATAAGGAACATAAACTGGGGCAAACAAAAACGCCCACATAGGCCAAATAACAGGCGTTGCATAATAGTTAGGTGGCGCTGTTGTATTTGTTGTTGTGCTGGTAGTATTGTTATTGGTAGTATAATAATTATTAACAACAGTAGTTCCATCCGCATTTTTAGTAGTTTCTGTTGAGCTAGGTTTATAGCCTGGATTTGGTGTCCCACTGGTTTTGGCAGCTTCTGGAACTGGTTCCAAAATATAATCTTTGCCATATAATTCTTTGTCGCCAATAATTTGAACTGTAACCTCACCTTTGGCATTTTTATCAACCATAATCACCGCCACATCTTGAATTTCTTTAGCATTGATTACTGCTTGTAAGGCAATAGCATGCGAAGTACCTTCAACATTATCAACTACCTTAATATAATCAATAGATTCATCGGTGTTTAAATCAAGGTTATTGATTTTATTTTCTTCTTTGTTGATTTCATTTTCAAATTCCTCCAGCGTTTTACATTGTTGGAATTTTTCGAGCACTAAGGCTAAATTAAAATTATCGCCTGGTAAACCTAATTCTTTTTCTGAGTTGTTTTGGGCCAGTGAAATTTGATTGAAACCTAAAACAATAATTACCGTGAGTATATATAATGACTTTTTCATTTGAATATTTTTCAATGCTAAGGTATAGCAAGTAATTCATATTTCAAAAGTTATTTGGCTCGAACCAAAATAGCAGTTATGAAACTGCTGATAGCTGTGGTTTGTGGTAATTGAATAATGCAGTTTTCCAATCTCTTTCGCCAGTATTTACCTTTGCTTGAAGTACATTTAGGATAGAATACAAGCCAAAATAAGTTCTATTGATATAAAGGGCATGCTGTGAGCCTCTACCTTCTTTAGATTTTTTGAGTTCATCCATTTTACTCACTTCTTCGCCCAAGGCATAAATTTTATCAATGTACTCATTGTTGCCAAAGTCAAACGAGGGCTCCACAAAAGGAGTTGCCAGTAGCTTGGTCATTTTCAAAAATGCATCGGTAATAATTTGCTGCACTTCTTTGGTGTCGTTGGCATTGATGATCTCTTGCTGGGTCATAATTTTTTTAACAATTCCAGGTTCTTCCAACAGTTCATTCACCAATAAGGCAAAGTAATTATAGTAAAAATCTTCAGGAATCTCTTTTACACAGCCAAAATCTATCACACCTAATTTGCCGTTCTCCTGCATTAGAAAGTTGCCTGGATGTGGGTCGGCATGAACCGATTTCAACTCATGTACTTGAATATCGTAAAAATCCCACATGGCCTGACCAATCCTATTTCTCTCTTCTTGCGAGGGATTAGTTTTTAAATAATCATCTAAGTGCAAACCTTCCATCCAATCCATCGTGAGCACCCTTTTAGAGGTATATTCTTTGTAATATTTTGTGAATACTAAATTAGGAATGTGCGCGCAAGCTTCGGATATTTCTATAGAGCGCTTGTATTCTAATTCGTAATCCGTTTCCTCTAACAACTTGCCTTCTACTTCCTTGATATATTTTTCGAGCTCCTTTTCATTCATATCAAGCAACCGAAATGCAATGGGTTTAACCATGCGCAAATCGCTTTTGATACTTTCTGCTACGCCCGGGTATTGTATTTTAATGGCTATCTTTTTTTGGTTCAAAATGGCCTCGTGTACCTGACCAATACTTGCGGCATTGCAGGCTTTCATGTTAAATTGCTCAAAAATTTCTTGTGGGGCTTTGCCAAAGCTCTTAATGAAAGTTTGTATAATGAGTGGACCAGAAAGGGGTGGCGCATTGTATTGGGCCATTTGAAATTTATTGGTGTATTGACGTGGCAAAATGTTTTTTTCCATGCTCAACATTTGCGCAACTTTTAAGGCCGACCCTTTTAATTCGCTTAGCGCATTGTAAACATCTGTGGCATTGTCTTCGTGCAATTCTTCTCTACTCAATGATGGATCGACCATTTTTTTTGAGTAATGCTTGATATAATTTCCGCCAATTTGCGCCCCTGTTTTCACAAAGCGCATGGCTCTTTCTACCTTCGAAGAAGGTATGCTATTTTGTTCCATGTTTATTTATTTTGGAACATAAACTTTCCAAAGTCGAATAGAGAATCTAAAGGAGATTTACCCATTAAATCGAAAGCTAAGTTCACAGATTTTTCAATCGCTACATCGGTTTTTTCAAAATTTGGACTATCGTCTTTCAGCCAAAAATTCATTACAAAAAAGAAGTTCATCCACAAACCATCTTTGTATTTTTCACTCAAGAATTTGCGGTCTTCTATTTCTTTGCTTCCTATGGCTTCGTTCGTTATTGAGTTTGCCCACTCTATGAAATCATGACGAAGCAATTTTAGGAAATGAGGGAACTTAGGCATTGGAAAATGATCTTGTTTTCTATCGAACAACATTTTCACAAAACTTCTATTGCCTTTTAAAGCTTCAATCCAAGCAAAATAAATGGCCAATATTTTTTCTCTAGCCGAATAGCCAGCATATATCTCAGATTTTTCTGTTTGTTCCCTAACTTGTTGAAACCAATATTGAAATATAGTCATTTCTACTGCTTCCAAGGAAGAAAAATACGTATAAAAATCTTTTTCTTCCATATCCAAAACCTTGGCAAATGCGTAAACATTGCTTGGAACTTTACCTGTTTCTAGGCATTGCTTGATGTAAGTTGAAATTATTTGATCTTTCATATAATTGTTAGATGTTTTTATTGAAGTATTTTATATAATATTATAAACACTAGGCCGCCTTAAATTGTTTTAGGTTTTTAAAGAAACTAAATAAGATAATCTTTGCTAATTGGACCCTCATTGAAAAGGAGGTCCAAGATAGAAAGGTTGGATTGAAATGGGTATTTATCGGCAAAAACTTGAAAATATGGTTTCTCCTTAAGCAATTCCATATTGCTTGGAGTGGCCTTAGCATTGAATTTATATCTGTAATCTGTCACGTTATCTGGTATTGGTTCAAACCGAGTATTAAAAGTTATTTCTTTTTCTATTTTGAGCATTTTAAACAAGAGTTTTAGAAGGGCTAAATTGTGTTCGAATAGCTTTATAGGTTCACTTTTTAAAAAAAACTTTTCTAATTTATCTCTGTAAAATAAAAAGAAGGCAGATTTGCCATAAGCCGCGCAAATTGCTTGCCAATGCTGCCTGCGCCAAGGTTCATTTTCTTGTGTTAAAATTTCTGATATAAGTTGTTTGCCAGGTTGGTGTATAACTGGTATGCTCAAATCTAAAATGCCGTTGGCAGTTAAAATTTTACAACGGTTGCGGTAAGTTTGTTTGAGGTAGTTTTCGTGGTATTCTATGATTAAAGTATCGTGTTTCATGGCATGTTGGAACCATGCAATTGGAGGGAAGTATGCGGTACTTAATAAACCAGCACTCATGATACATCTAAAATATGAAAATGGTGAATACCCGGTGCATACTCACGCTGGGCAAGTTCTATAATTTGATTGTATTGGTCTTGGTTCTTTACAAAATCAATATTGGAGCAATCTATGATGAGTATTCTTTGTTCTGGTATATTGTGTAAATAATCAAAATAAGTTTCTTGTAAGTTAATGAGGTATTCGTCTGCAATATTTTGTTCATAAACCCTACCTCTGTTACTAATATTCCATTTCAATTTTTCAACTGGCGTATGAAGGTAAATCAATAGATCTGGCTTAGGTAATTGCAGATTAATGATGCTAAATAGTTTGTAATATAATTCAAATTCATCCTCATCTAAATTGATTTTGGAAAACAACAAACACTTGGCAAAAATATAGTCGCTTATAATTAGCTCTTTGAATAAGTCTTGTTCTGGCAGCTGTTTTTTTAACTGGTTGAACCTAGCGGCCAAGAAGCTCATCTCTAGTGGAAATGCGTATCTTCGAGCATCTTCATAAAATTTAGGCAAAAAAGAATTGTCTTCAAACTCCTCCATAATAAGTCTTGCCGAGGCGTCATTAGCCATCCGCTTAGCCAAAGATGATTTGCCCGAACCAATATTGCCTTCAATGGCAATGAACCTATATGGAAAATGAATGCCCAATGTTACAAATTTGCTAAATAGTTGGCTTAATTTGTTGTGATTTTTTCCACGTTCAAATTATCTTCACATGTGGCCAATAATTCTTCTATGGTTTTATGCAAAACAGGGTGCATAAGATTGGAGGCTATTTCTACCAAAGGCACCAAAGTAAACCTTCTCTGTTGAATAAATGGATGAGGTATTATTAAGTCAACCTGCTCTATGATTTCATTGTCATAAAATAATATATCCAAATCAAGTATTCTAGGTTCCCATTTTGTTGTCCTTATTCTACCCATTTGGGTTTCTATGGCCAATAGATGGTGCAATACTTCTTTTGGTAAAAGTTTGGTTCGAACCAAAATTACTTGGTTTAAAAAAGCTGATTGTTGAGTGTTTCCCCATGCGGCTGTTTCATATATGGAAGAAATAATGGTGATGACGCCAATATTTTTTTCGATCAAATTATTGGCCAATAACAAATTTTGTTTGGTATTACCTTGGTTTGATCCTAATAAAATGTACGCAAGATTAGGCATAGCACAATATTAGTTGAAAAAGGAATTGCCTACAAAGTTTTTTTTCTAGCAATTCTTTATTTAATTAGCAGAAAGAAAAATTATGCGTAAATTAGTTTATTTCGGCTTGCTTTTTATTGTGGTAGCTT
>CAMCJW010000171.1 GCA_945875195.1 Chitinophaga pinensis
GTATTTGATTTTGATGAAGTGAATGCTAACAAAAAAAGTGCCTACCCCAAAAATGGAATAGACACTTTCATATAATTTAATTCAATTACTTTCTTTTGTTCGACTTCATTTTCTTAATACCGTAACCCAAACCGGCGGCAATTAAAAAAACCACACCACCATCAATTGGCACATCAGGATCGCCTGGATTATCTGGTGCAGAAAGATCGCCTGGATTAATTTTTGGATTACCCTTTGAGGAAACATTTCCAATAACATTATTGGTTATTGAACGGCTATTATCTATGCCTTCAACTCCAGCAGATATTGTATTCCGATCAACATTAACTCCCTCACCATTGATACTTTCTCTGTGAATCTCAATATCTAGTTCCTTATAATTTTGTGAGCTACCATTTTGCGAGTTATCATTATTGTAATCGCTTTCAGTATTTACACTTCTGCGTGGTGAACTTTCGTATGTTGGTCGTTGATCACTATAATCATTATTATAGTCGCTCTCAAATCTACTGCTATTACTGCCACTGTTAGAGAAGGACGATTCTCTTTTATCACCCTCATCACTCTGCGCCTTTATGCTAGTTGAACTCAATATCATGGCAAATAAAACCATTACCATCATACTATATAACTTTATCCTATTCGTTGAATTTTTCATTTTTTAATTATTAAATGTGGCTATATAATACTTTTTAGTTCTTAACTACTTTAATGGTTTTAATGGCTTCGTTTTCACTGTTCACTTGCAAAAAGTAAATGCCAGATTCAAAATTACCCAAGTCTAAAACAACTTCACTTTGTGGGTGACTAATTGTTTTTACTGCTTGACCCAATGAATTAAATAAAACCAAACTGCTTACCACAGAACCTTGCTGTTTAATAGAAACCGTTAACAGGTTTAATGTAGGATTAGGATATACATTCACCTCCGTTTTGGCTGCTGTTGCGCCGCTTAAACTAGTAGAATGTGGTCGGTTATTTTTTACAAATAAATCAAATCTCAAGTTACCAAATGAGGCCGAATCACTGTTCACTGAAAAGGCTTGTGTTAAGCTACTACCAACCAACAGCTGCACTTCATTGTGCAAATAATGATCTCGTAAAAACACTTGGTAATAGTTTGGCAATCCTGGTGCATTTAGGTTCAAACTGTAATTACCTGCACTTGCAGTACCAATGCCCAAAGGAATAACCTTTTCTTGCCCATCTTCAATAACTGCAATTCCATTAATTGCATATTTTTTGTTGAGGCCATCCATAGAATAAATGTTCACATTACTTGGGTTATTCATTTTCTCTGCATCAAATGAATGGTCAAATCCATCTGTTAATTCACGGTTCAATGACAGCACACTTTCATCCGTTTTACCTAAACTATTGGCCAAGGTTAACCTTATTTCAAATGGCTTATTTTTTAACAATAAGGTGCTAGGATACGAAGAAGTTTTAACACCCTCGGTAGCAACCAAGTCAGGGCTAGCAGCATTTGCCTTCACAAAAAATGCTTGGCCAGATGGTATAATATTGCTTCCACCATTTGTGCCTGTTGTACCATTATAAACCGCAAACTGATCATTGCTTGGTCTGTAAATCCAGATACTTGCATCTAAATTGGTTTTGGTCCATGAGGCAGCATTCCAGTCTATGGCACTTGGATATGGATTACCTACTAAATTCCAACCCTCACCATTGCTACTACTATATGTAACAGTATAGTTAAAGTTCCCTGTTACTATGGCTCCTGTTGCACTTAAAGTAACATCGTTTGGTGTTGGGTTTGTGCCATCTAATAAACCACAACCTTGAGCACGGGCACCTCTTACAAAAACACTGTAGCCTTTACCACCAACTAAATTGGTTGATGCTGTATTGGCAACTCCCGTCCATGCATTGGCATAAATGGTTGCACCACTCACATTTGGGGTACCTGCAACCACTGTGGCATTTACCTCATCAAAAACAAGCATACTAGGATTATTAAAAGTAGAAGCATCAAAGCCATTGCTGTGCGCAGTTAAGCTAGGACAAGCAGTTCCGCCAGTTCCATTTCCTGTAATATGTATTTGTTGTTGCCAGCTATTCGCAATTGTTGGTCCTGTTGCAAAAGGTGCAGCTAGGTAGCGGTATTTTCTACCACTTGCCCCAGGTACAAATCTTTGAACAGTAACATTTCCTGTAATGTATGAACCACTACCAGCTGCAATAGAAGCATCGCCAGTGGCAGTAGATAATAAAGTTAAATTACCACCTGTGGCTAAAGTTCCAGCTGTTGGGGTTACCACACCACTTACTTGCAAGGCATTTCCTATAGTTATGGTTTGGCCACTTCTATTAACTGTTAAATTTGTTAATTTATTGGTAGTGCCAGGTGTAGTTTGGTCGAAGTAAATAGTGCCAAATGTACCTGTGCCATTCACGCTAATTGACCCATCTCCCTTAATAGTTCCTAATCCGGAGATAGCGCCACTTATAGTTAGGCTATTCCCATTAAGGCTAACAATTTCTCCAGTAGCAATTGTTAATTTACCACAAGTTGCAGATGCCGATAAAACTGGATCAGAACCAGTAACAGGAATCACAACAGCTGCAGTTGAACTAGGCACATTTGCATCCGACCAATTATTCATATCATTCCAATCAGAACTTACTGCGCCTGTCCATGTATTTTCGGCTGTTACACAAATTTCAAAATTACCATTTGCTGCTCCCGATCCACTATGGTACACTCTAAAGTAATAAACGGTAGATGCCAAAAGGGTGTTACTTGAATAAGTTTCTGTTCCACCATTTCCACTTGCATTTACACAAGAAATATCTACCAAAGCCCCTGGCGTGCCGCTATAAACTTGCAATACCGGATTATAGGTAGACACCCCAACTACAGTAATAGTGTGATTTACACCCGAAACAGTATTGGTAGTAAATGAATACCAAACATCATCATCAGCAATACCAGGAGTACCAGCTCCACATGCAGTAACACCTGCGGTAGCGGTAGCAGCCAATACATTTGGCAACACACTTTTGGTAGTAGAACAATTCTGAGAAACAGTTATAGAAGTTGCTCCAGAAGGATCATCATTTACTGGTGGGGCCATAACCTCACTAATACAAACTGCAAATTCGCCATTTCCTAATGTTAAACTAGGATTACCGGTTGCCGCATCATAGATGCGCAAATAATACAACGTACTTGCCGTAAGGGTTTGAGAGGCGATTAACTCAGACAAACCAGCACCAGCTGCATTTACACATGCAACTGGTGTAAGAGTGGCATCTAATATTTGAATAACTGCATCGTAATTGGTAGATGGGTCAACCGCAATTCTATATAAAGAACCTGATGTGGTGGTAAACGAAAAGAAAATATCATCATCGGCATTACCCGGCGTACCTGCGCTACAAGTAGTTATGCCCGATGTGGCAGTAGCATATCCACTTGAGTAAACATTGCCACAATTACTGGTGCATGGACTTGAATTAACAGCTAAAGTTATGGCTCCTGCAACTTCATTATTTGCTGGTACTGCCCCCGCTGCAACACTAGATCCACCCGCAAAAGTAGCACTTGGAACAAACCTGTACCTAGAATTACAAACAATACTAGATTTTAAAGTAGTTACCCCGGTAAAACCCCAAAAATTGGTACTCTCAAGTTGCAAAACTGCTCTACCATCAAAACTAGCAGTGGCTGGCGAGGCACCATTCATACCAACAGAGTAGGTGAAATACCCATTATTAGAAGCAATGGTATTGGTTGCTCCATTAAACATTTGAAAAGTGCCATAATTGTAATCAATAGAATTGTCTGCCTCGTGCAAAACAACTTGGAAATTAATATTTGGATCAGCATAATTATACCTTTCCATTTCTGCCCATTCTATTATAATATCTGCCGTACCCGATCCTAGGGTTCCAACTACTGAGTAACGCATGCTTACGTCTTTGTTCCCAATTAAATTTGCTTTTAAAACCAAATCCTCCCAAAAGGGCGCCAATACATTGGTTTGAGTTGCCGAGGTTAAATCATTACCAAATGTAGTCTGCAAATTACCGGTAGAAAACGACATCCAGCCATTACTGGTAGCATAAAATCCTGTAACAGCGCCACCTCTGTATTTAAAGGTTGTACCAGTTAAAGAAACAACATTTGTATAGCCATCATCTGCATCTGTTATGGATGAATAGGTATTACCAGTGCTCATAATAGAATTATAGGTAATTCCTGTACTCCTTGTTACCGAATAATTACATAAACCAACTACCAAATTCACATTCCCAGAAGTGGAGTTATTTACCAATGGCGTATTGGCACAAGTAGCCACACATCTGTAAAATAAATTACTGGCAACAGTAGGTATAAATCCATAAGATGACCCAGTGGCACCAGCTATTGGTGAATAGGTTCCTCCTGCCGTAGTTGCCGATTCCCATTGATAGGTTATACCTGTACCTGCAAGTGTTGAACCAGTTAAGGTAATAGTGGTTAAAGAACCACCACAAACATTAGCGCTTGCCACACTGGCATTTCCCGCTATTAATGATCCGCAGGTATATCCTGGTATTCCATCAAACTCATCTGCACCAATATCCGAAATCAATCCACCGCCATTGATAGATCCTACAGGACCTGGCCTTGCATGCCCATCAATGTCTGTGGTAATTCCAGAAACATTGGTTGCTCCCGATTCCAATGCACTGCTAACTCCTCCAGTAATGTGCAAATCTGGAGTGCTTCCTGTTGGCGATACAAAACCTGGATCAACGGAAATAGAACCAACATCTTTTCCAGTAGCCGTTTGCCAAGCTGCCAAACTGCTAACATCACTTGCATTATTTAGCGCCAAGAAACTTGCGCCTGTCCATAAATCATTGTTATCTAAACTCAAATTTGTAATGTTGGAAGAAACCCTTATACAATAATGTTTTCCGGTACCTACACCATTTGCTCTTACATTACTTAAAATATTCGACTTAATATTTCTTGTTCCACCAGTAGCAAGGGTAGCTATACCAAAAGTATTGTTTGCTCCTGCTACTACTCCACTTCCTCCTATATAAATGCTATTAAAATAAATCCCATGATTTGAAGTAACGTTACTTTGGTTAATGCCGTTAATTACCAGGTTAGCTGTTACACTATTTCCACTTACATCAATTCCCAAGCGAATCATATTATTATAAACTAGCGTATTACCTGCATCTGCTAAATCTATTCCATGTAAAGTTCCGCCTGCTGTTGACTCAAATAATGAATGTATAATATTATTAAATACGTTATTTGAACCAGTGGTAGCGCCACTATAGTAAATTGCAGAAACATTGCTAGCGGCTGCCCCACTATTTTGTAAACCAAATAGGGTATTGTTTGAAACTGTGGTACCCCCTGTTGATGATGACATGGATATACCAATAATTGAAGCCGACCCTGCCGTTCCTGTGCTGGCACTGCTGGTGCTCAAATTAGAGATGGAATTTGAATGAATGGTATTTGCACCAGAACTGCTGCTCAAACCAACAACTGTTGCATTTGCCCCCGTACCTAAATTACTGATGTTAGATATAGTGTTATTCGACAAAACATTTGTACCAGTAGTGGTGGTGCTAATAATTCCAACGTAACTAGTTGTTGAGGCGTTAGAATTAAGTGATGTATTAATATCTTTTATTGTATTAAAGGTAATAATTACTCCTCCAGTTCCTGCCGAAGTATTGCTAATGCCGGCAAAGGACCCAGATGAGGTGCTACTCCCATTACTCATATTCCTGATTCTATTATAGGTAATGGTTGAAGCCAATGCATTACTAGATGTGATTCCTTGCATAACAGGAGAATTTGAAGTACTTGCTCCAAGTATTTGAATGCTATTAGTTACAGTTTCACTTCCTATTAAATTAGATGCTACAGCGCGCATGCTGGCAGATGCACCTGCATCTACTATTGCCTGAAAGGTTGGCGACCCAGTTCCACTTGTTATAGAAATACCTGCTACCACATTTTTTTGCAATATGGTTCCTGTCCCAAAAAACCTAATTCCATGAGCGGTATAGGCATTGGCACCTGTTGAGGTATTTATTACTATCGATCCATTAGTAGTGGTATCTCCAATAATATTTCCCAATGCATCTGTGCTCCCGCCAACATTAACGTTACCCCCCACAACCCTAACACCACAAAATGCTAGTCCACTTGCCGCCGGCACTGTACTCAGGCCAATACCTCTTATAATATTACCCGTAATGGTTGATGCTGTTGAACTAGCGGTTGTTATTCTTATTCCTTCAAAATAAAGTGCTCCAGTAGAAGTAAAAGTTACCAAACTACCCGCCGCTAAAGGTGCATTGGTGCCTATATAGTTGTTTGAAATTGTATAACCAGCACCTGTTCCGGCAGGATCTATCAGCATGCCAAATATTGTTCCAGCGACTGAACCAAGATTGATATTAGTAGCATAAATAGAGTTATTTGAAAGTGTCCACGCAGTACTGGCACTTTGAATATTAACCCCACTATAAGTTGTGGCAAT
>CAMCJW010000172.1 GCA_945875195.1 Chitinophaga pinensis
TCATGTTACTATTGTGGATGGAAATGGTGAGGTGGTTTTTGAAAGCAATCAATTAAACAATGCTTGGAATGGTGCCAATTGGAAAACAGGCGTGGATTGTGCAAGCGGGAGGTATGTTTATGTAATTGACTATCAGTTAAATGATGAAACAGAACGACAAACCAAACGTGGATTTATTAACCTGTTTAGGTAGGGACTAGAAATTTGAAAATAAAATTGTAGGTTAGCAAACTAAATAAAAAGACAAAAAGTAAAATAAAATATATGATGAAACGATTAATTACTAGACTAGCTTTATCGGCAGTATGTTGGCTCATAGCCAATTCGGCCTTTTCACAGTCCATTAGCATGAACGTGTTGCCACGTGTAATTTGTTTTGGAAGTCCTATCCAAGTTGACATCTTTCTTACGGGTGTTAGTGTTAATGATGTTTCCTCCTACAGGTTTGATTGGGGAAATGGAGATTCAAGTATCAATAATATTGGTAGCCCGGTATCAAATACTAGAACGTATCAGTACCCAGCAGCTGGCATATACAATATTAAAGTTACTGCTAGGTTTACCAACCGTGCTCCTTTAGAAACAAATGTTTGGGATACGGTTTACAATAGACCTGTGGCTAATTTTAGTTTATTAAGCCAAGATTCGCAATGTTTTAAATACAATTACTATTGTTTTAAAGACTTAACAGTACAAGGTCCTGCGCCAAGTTTACCTATTGGAAAAGTAATTTACACATGGGGTGTTGGTGATAGTAATTCTGTTTTGGCAGGTGGAAATATTTGCCACAGGTTTACGCAAGGAAATCGTAGATTCAATGTTGGTTTAACTACTACTGATATTGGTGGTTGTGAAACAAAAGAGTTCAAATTTATTTTTGTTGCTCCCAATATTAACCCACGTTTTACTGTGAGCGGTACGCCAAAGTGCGATACCACGCCATATATTTTTGTGAACAATACCCAAGTTTCAACCTCAAATTTATTGTGGTTTAGGTGGGAATATGATGATGACAGTGTGTACCAATCTCAATCGCCAATAGTTGCGGCAGATTTACCTCGTTGGAGTCTTTTTACCTACAAGTATATTAAAAATGGTGTGTTCAATCCGCGTTTAATTGTTCGCCACAAGCAATTCAATTGTGCCGATACTTTTGAATACGTTATGAGTGGCAATCAGTTGCCAGAAAACATTGTATTGAAATTTGACATTCGCAGTCGCAGGACCAATAACAATGATACCATAGCAGATAGCGTTTGTTTGCAAAATAGAAACCTTGCCAGTGTTTGTTTATATAACATGTATCCCTTGCAAGGTGTAAATTCGCAAATTCAACTATTATGGGATTTTGCCGATCCAAATGCCAATCCACCAGGTTCAGACAAGAAGTTAAATGAAATAACACCTTGTTACCGTTACCAAGGTTTTGGCCATTATTTCCCGACATTATTAATTGCGTGCCCGGGGCAACCTGTAAAACGACTAAATTTTTGGTCGAGGATAGATACCGCCCAATTAAGTGATAGCCAATATGTGCCACCACCAATAGTTAATCCGAACTTGAATACCATTAATGGTTATTTTTTCCAGACTGCCGACTCTATTTCAAAATATAGGTGGATCATGGGGTCTAATGGTTTACCAAGAGACAGTATAGTTAGTTATTGGAAATGGTTTACAGACAATACCGCACAAGCATCAATTAAAAAGAGAGAATCGCAATTAAGAGGTTTTGGTATTAATATTATGGGGCCTTTGGTTAGAATTGAGGACCCAGTTACTCCTGTAAAAATTAAACCATTTTTAGCCACACAATGCGGGCCAGATTTGCCTGTTGAATTTGTGAATACCAGCTTGGCTTATCAATCTAATAATTTATACATCAGGTGGGATTTTGCAGACAATTATGCACCTCAATGTACTTCTTTTTCTATTCCAAACCCCAGTGCCGCTAGACAAGGTTTGGAGCCATATGCCAATGCCAATGATATGTTTAATAGAACACTTGGTAGGTTTATAGCTGGTGGTAGGATTTACCCTGGGCGTGTAAATTGCAATTTTTCACATGATACTTTGCCTATTCACCAATTTGAAAAATGGAGTAATATTTATAGGTGGTTTTATTATGGACATGATTTTCCTCCATACGATTCAACTGTTTGGGCAAAAGATGCCTCAAAAATAACTGGATTGCCAGGAGCACCAACTCGTTTGGTTCACCCACTAGATACGGCTACATGGGGAAAGCCAATGTATTCTGCCGGTACCACGCCTTCTAGAATTGATACTTTAGGTAGAATTTGGCCAGCAGATATTAATCCTAACAGACCTATTACCTTAGCTGGTGCCATACCAGATCCATTTGCAAATGCCAAAGGGTATTGGCAGTATACCATTCCTGCTGGTACAAGGATTACTAGAGATGGACTTCTAGTTCCGGTGATGAACGATAGATTGCCCGATGGTACCAATAGAAGATTTTATAAAGGTGATGATTTATTACCTGGCAGTACTAAAACCTTATACGAATATTTCTTTGACAGGTCGGTTGCTGCTTGTTATACCGTAAAATTGTTTGAAAAAGATAGTTTCAATAACCAGTCTGCTGATCCATATAAATCTTTTTCAAGAATTAATATGAATGGTGGTAAAATTATTATTGAGCAAAGAACAGATACCACCCCAGGTTTCCCATTAACTTTAGTTAGCGATACATTCAGTAGAACTACTACGCCCAAATCAATAGATAATTTAGTTGGGGAGGTTAAGGTAGCTAGTGGTGGAACAGGGTATGCTGCAGGTGATTATTTAGTAACTGGTGGCTCGGGAGTTGGTTTAAAGGTAAGAGTAGGCGTTACCGCTGGTGCAGTAAATACAGTATTGATCCTTTCGCCTGGAATTGGTTACTTATCTGGCCAAACTGTAACCTTGGTTGGTGGTGCTAATAATGCAACCTTATTAATTACTTCTGTTTATGAGGGATTAATTTATAACTATAAACCTTACCCAATATTAACCGATGGTACTGGTTCTTACATTTTAAAACGCGATGATGAATTCTTTGTAGATTTTATGGATTGCGGAACAGAAGCTACCATTCAATTACCATTGGTTGGGGTGGATGCTTATGGTTTGGGTAAGGAGGGAAAAGAGTGCCCAGATTTAAAAAGCGGTAACAGTGGAGGTGATCCAAGATTTGTTTTTGATAATAGCGCAGGAAATCCTGGTACTTACCCTGATTGCGTGAAGAGAACTTTTATTTTATTGAATTATGATTCTTTGGCAGATAGAGAGGATGGAGATCGTTGTAGATTAGATGGATTTGTTGATTGGGCTGGCGTATCGCCAATGACTGGTACAAATGTTACACCAGGAGGTAACACATGGCCAGGTTTCTTTAATTTGGTTAATTTCCCTCCTTTCCCGGGTGGACCATGGACAGACCCTAATGGGGCAGTTAACTGGACACATTACAAACCAAATGGAGCTTGGCCTTATACAAATAGTCCAAAGGATAAAAAAGGCTACGTTACAGTAGGGTTAATATTGGGTACTGGCTGTTTAAATATCAGTACTTGTGGTACACCAGCTAGTCAGCCAGCTTGTTTTACCGATACTGTTTGGTACCATAACTTTTTCCACTTTATTAGCTTAGATGCAAAATTCACATATAGAAAAGTGGGTGGCTATTCGGCTTACGGAAATCCTAGTATGTTGCCAAGCCAAGATTATGGATGGGATACTACCCGTAACTTTATTCAAACAAACCCTGGTGGTACACCTCCATTGTTGTTTACACCCAATGGCGCATACCGTGAGCCTTGGAGCAGGTTGTTTGGCAAAGGAGATATTATTGAGTTTGATGCCAATACCAAGCAACAAGATTTTATTTTGGCCGATGTTTGGGATTGGGCCGATGGTACTTTAACTGTTGACTCATTTTATACCAATGCGGAAGATACTTTTGTGAAATTAGACCCTATTAATTTCCCGAATGACAGTGCGTTTTTTGAAAAGAATACTTACCCAATAAACCGTGTTCGTTACCAGTTTTCTGCAGAAACAGCACCATGGACCATTTTATCGCAGACCATACCGTATCCAGTTGGGGTGAGGGTATTTAAATCTGTGAGGTATGATACCATTTGGCAATGTTTTGACCTAACACGCCAGTATCCGCCACAGGCTATTAAGCAGGTAAATACTTTAATAGACACTGCCTTCTTCTTGCATCCAGTGCGTCATCAGTATTTTATGTCGTCGTACGAAATGCCAGCAGCTCCGGGTTCTACTTTGAAAAAGAACGAAATAACAGAGGTTCAACATAACGTTGTTACAGTTACAGAGTGTACAAATGCCGCTAGTCGCCAAATAGTAATTGGTGTAATGGATACCTTTTACATGAAGGAAGGCAATAACTTGTCGGATGGTGTTTTGTGTATTGGACAAACAGTAAACTTTGTAGATTCAATTAGGTATTGGTATCCTAAATCGGGTGGACAGCATAATCCTTCAAGGCCGCTTTCACCAGGAGAGGAACCTCTATTGAGATTCTTAGATTTACATGGAGCAGGTATGATCAATTACCCAATTGATTCAATCAAAACCTTCCCTAATGTTACTAAATATTATTCTACCATAGCTAATAGTTGCGCTACAGGTTGGCAGTTTGTGCAACAAGGTACAGCACCTAATATTTACAATTTCTGTGTAAAAGTAGATACCAATTTCTATGAAAGAATCTATTGGGATTTCCAATCGGATGGTATTATTGATGCCACCGGAAAGAATCCATCTTATAAGTTTGACAAGCCAGGTAGGTTTAAAATTTCGATGATAACAAGAGACACTGTTGGTTATTTTGATACTTGTTTTATGTACCAAGATGTAGTGGAGCCAAAAGCAAAATTCTTGAGTAAGGGAATATTTGCTTGTAGTGATCCAACTATATTCAACGACTCATCTTATGTAATTGATAATTGCTATGCTACTACAGGCTTTCCTTGCGATCAAATTAAAGAACGCAGGTGGTGGTTTGGAGACAATGGTTATGGTAAAGACAATTACTTCTCTACTTTGTTAAATCCATATTATCCATACAGGAAAAATGGCTGGTACAATGTAATGATGGTAGTAGAAACCAACCAAGGTTGTTTTGATACCACTAGGCAAGATATTTATATATCGGGACCAAGGCCAAGAATTAAATTGTTGAGCGATACTTTAGGTTGCGTTCCTTATAAAGTGAGGGTGGTGAGTTTTCCAAACGATTCGGGAACGCTGAGTGCTACCGCATCAACCTTAATACGTTCTGGTAGATCGGATGGGGTTTATAATGCTATTGTAACCAATAATCCAGATACCATTGACATTATTTACGATACAGAAGGTATTTACTATATAACTGCAGCGGGTTATGATAAGAACCCTCCAGTATTGGCAACTTGCCCACCTATTATTATACCAGATACAGCAAATGGTCGTGAAAATGCGATTAAGATTTATGTGAAAAATCCTTACCGTGTAGAAATGGAAACCGATAAGGACAAAGTATGCGTAGGTGAAGTATTTAAAGTGAAGAACCTTTCTGATATGGACACCATTACCAAGTTTAGAATGTATGCTTTCAATGAAGATTATACCGCAATAGCAGATACCGCATTCAAAACTAATTTTGACCAAGATTCTGCCTTTAAGTATGTTTTCTACCAAACTGGTAAATATAATTTAGTAATGCATTCAACTAGGTTTATTCCTAATACGCCTAAGTGCGAATCTAGAGATACGGTTCAGGTAACTGCTGTAAAAGCCAAAGCAGACTTAGATGTAACACTTTTGGAATTGCCTAAGTATGCTGTTTTAAACAAGAGTGATAGCGCCAATTCAAGTAGCTACTATTGGGCAATATACAGGCCAGATGGTAGTGAGTTTTTACCTAAATTGTTTGTACCAAGTAACAATGATCCTTATTTCCACTTAGGTGTAGTTGATTTTAAAAACGACACAGGTGATTTCTGGATTTGCGTTTGGGCTTTAACAGAAGGATTGGATAATTGTTACGATTCGGTATGTAAGAAAGTAAACAATACCTTTCAAACTGAAATAGATATCCCTAACGTTTTCACACCAAATGGCGACGGCTACAATGATGTTTTCAACATTAAAATTAAGGGTAATGAAGTTTATGACTTGAAAATTTGGAATCGTTGGGGTGGTAAAGTTTTTGAAAGCACAGATTCGAAAGTAATGTGGAATGGAAAAACCAATAATACTGGAGAAGATAACCCAGAAGGAACCTACTATTTTGTTTTCAAATACCAATTGAGAGGCAAAGAGGAGGTCACCGTAAGGGGAACCATAACACTATTGCGAGAGTAATTTAGATAAAGCCTTCCCAAGAAATTGGGAAGGCTTTTTTTTTGCAATAGCCTCAAGCTAAATAGTATAATTATTTATGGGATTGTTTTATCAAAGCAATTGGCATTATATTTGATTTGTTTTATGA
>CAMCJW010000173.1 GCA_945875195.1 Chitinophaga pinensis
TTGACTTAGATTTATAATTTTATTTTCCGTTCTAAAGGTTTGCAATTGATCTTCAACCTGTCCTAGCGTATCACTAATACCTTTCAACTGATCGTCTATAAAACGGATAGTTTTTTGAGTTACCTTGGTTTTTTCGTCTAAGCCTTGCTGTATATAGGATGAAGTTAATTGGTTAATAAATGCCAATTCTCTTTCAGGATATTGTCCTTCCTTTGTTATTTCTAAAATAGATGCTTGTTTGTTAATTGGGCTCAAGCTATAGCTACCATAATATTGATCCACTAAATTTTCAAATTGATGCAACTTAATTGAATAAATATCATCAAAATTTAACAAAACCCTTGGGTCAGTAACAAAGATGGTAAATGAAAAATAATTGGTAACAATTGGTTCATTGGCATTAAAAATCCACTTTTGCTCCGATTCTATTCTTTGAACCATTGCTCCAGTTTTGGGTACAAAAACATCACCAACACCCTCCATACTACATTCTACTTTTTCATCTGGCAAGAATTTAATACTAATGTAATTGTTTCTGCATTGTAAATGATTACTATCCAGTTTAACAATAAATGGCAGATTTCCATATAAATCGGCCTTTCTTATCGAACCTTCAGCAAAATAAGAAATGCCAAAATCAAGTTTTTTTAGGGTCTCTGTAACAATTGATTTGGACTTAAGTATACCTTGTTCATTTTCAATATTTCTGGTTGAACTTAATAACTGCATCCCTTGAAGGAAATTATCTGCTCCATCCAAACCGCCCTTTGCATTCTTTTCTTTTATTAATAAAGTAGATTGAATTAAATACCTTGGATCGGCATACCTATTAATTAAAAAGGCTATAAATAATGAAATAATAATTGAAACAATAAAATAGGGTATATACGCTAAAAACTTACCAAGTATTGTTTTTAAATTTAGCCCACCATCCAATGGCGCGTTGATATGATTGTCTATATCGTTTTGTTTTTGAAACTGATCACTCATCTGAATATTTTATAAATTCTTTACTAAAATGTATGTATTTAAAACCAATAATAATGTACCTAGCAAAGGAGCCACAACTCCAAATGAAGATTGTAAATTACTCATATCTCCAAGTGATCTTGCCTTTAAGGGTACTACATAAACCAAATCATTGGGCTGTATATAAAATAAAGGTGAGCTAATAATACTTCTATCTGTTAGGTCAATTTTGTGCAATTTAATCCCATCGGGATATTGTCTATACAACTGTATCTCCATTTTTTTGGACATTCCCTGCAATTCACCTGCCATAGAAATCGCTTCAAAAATGCTAACTTTATTCTGTTGGAAAAAAAACTGCCCAGGCCTATTTACATATCCTAAAACACTGAATTTAAATTCAGCCAATTTTACTTGCAAGTAGAAAATTTTAAAATATTTTCTCAATTCAGATTCCACAGCAATTTTTGCCTTAGATACCTCTAATTCAGAAACCTTAATTTTTCCCAAATAAGGGAATTCAATCTCCCCATTGGCATCAACAGTAAAGCCTATAAAATAAAGCAAAGACCCTGAAACATTTTGATTCTGCTGGATTTGAATTCCTCCAGCACCACTGGGAATAAAAATCCTATTCAGTTTTTCATCATCTGTAGTTAGAGAGATATACAAAACATCGCCCTTTTGCAATTTATAGTCATAAGAAACAACAGGCATTACACCATTACTATCTAGTTTAACATTCCCTTTGTCTTGCAAGTAAATGTACTTTTTATTAGAAACACAGGATGCAAATAGCACTAGAACTGAGAATATCAATACGAATGATTTGGATGCGAACATTGAGGGAATGAAACGTGGAACTACTTTTTTTTCTTTATTCATAGTAATTTTTTAAACCGCAATTAAAGCGGCTTGATGAGTTTTTGTGAGAAAATTTGAGGGAATGGTTATCAATATATTTTGTTGCATGGTTTCTAATTCTATCAGCATTTTGTCGCCGCTGCGGGTGGCAATGAGTTTGCCTTGGATGCCTAGGAGGGGACCTGCTATTACTGTAACTGGTTCTCCCATCAAAAACGGTTCGACAGGGTGACTTTGTTCTATTAAGTCGCTGTGCTGTCCAAGCAATAGTTTTACCATAGTAATTTCACGCTGGTCCACCTTGGCGGGGCTGCCTTGAAAACTCACAAATTTAACGATGCCTGTGGTATTGAGTATTTGGTAATAATTGCGTTCCAATTGGGTATTGATAAAAAGATAAGATTTAAACAATGGCTCTTCCACCCATTTTTTTCGATCGCTCCAAACTTTTAATGTTCTTTGCAATGGCAAAAATACCTCGAAACCTTTCATTTGAAGCTCTTCAGCTACCTTTTTCTCGGCACGGGGGTTAGTGTACAAAAGATACCAACAAGTGATATTTTCCATTTTATTGTTTGTAATCATACGAAATGCAAAGGTAAGGATTTTTTTTTTATCACAAAATTAAGTTTCTGTGCTCTACGGGCTCACCATATCGTTGAAGGCAAGTTTAATCTGCAAATAAGCCTCATCCTGAGCCCAGTGGAAGGACCACACTCACACCCCAACTCACACTGACTCTGAATGCCCGGGTGTTTTGGCCTGTGTGAGCAAATCTTAAACTCAATTTACCCGGGCAACACTTCGACAAGCTCAGTGACCGTAATTCGACAAGCTCAGTGACCGGGCTTCGACAAGCTCAGTGAACGGGCTTCGGCAAGCTCAGTGACCTGACACACAAAGTTATTAACACAGTTTTATTTGTAAACATAGTAAATATGTTATATTTGCATTATAATTCATAGAGTATACAAACATGAAATTACTTCAACTCCTTTTTTCTAAATCTAGCCAAGTACCTCGTTGGTTTATTTTACTGTTTGATATAGGTATCTGCGGAGCAGCCTATGTTTTGGCAGTGCTCACCAGATTTAGCTTAAGCATGGATACAAATTTGTTTTACACCTCACTAACCGTTTTGCCTATAGTGTTGTTAGTAAAAGGAGTAAACATTAGCTATTTTAGACTCCACAGCTTTGTTTTGCGCCATACAAGCGTGCAAGATGGCCTGCGCATATTTTATGCCATGGGAACCTCATTTTTCTTTTTGTTTATAATTGATGCTGTATTTAATTATGTTCCAGGTAAAAACAATCACCTTTTCCCCTACTCTATTTTACTTTTAGATTTTACGCTATCAGTCTTTTTATTAGGTGCCTTTAGGGTATTTGTAAAATTAATGTATATCCGCATCAGTTCTTTTTCGGATCAGAAAAAAATAAACTTTGCCGTTTATGGCGGAGGCACTGCTGGTTTAACTACCAAACGTAAATTAGAGCAAGAGGGCAGCGAAGGCATTAAGGTAGTGGCATTTTTTGATGATGAAGACCATCACCAGCAAAAGATATTAGAAGGTATAACTATCTATCACGGCAAATTAGACCTAGAAAGTGTGTTGCAGCGCTACAATGTTAAACAATTAGTGATTGCCGATCCTCATATATCTATCAGTAAAAAGCAAGAAATTATAGAACGCTGTTTGAACCTAAACGTTGCTGTGCGCACAGTGCCACCGGTAGAGAAGTGGATCAATGGCGAGCTCAGCTTCAAGCAAATGAAGCAAGTAAAAATTGAAGACCTTATTGAACGCGATATCATTGAATTAAATAAAGAAAGTATTGGCAAACAAGTAAACAACAAAATAGTATTGGTAACTGGTGCAGGAGGTTCTATAGGTTCAGAAATAGTGAGGCAATTGCTAAAGTTCAAGCCAAAGAAACTCCTATGTTTAGATTCATCTGAAATTAAATTATACGAGCTTGATGCGGAGATTAGGGATATTCATCCATCTGCAATGAACACTTTTGCCGAAGTAATTATTGCAGATATTACCAATGCATCGCGCATGGAACGCGTTTTTGAGCATTTCAATCCCGATATTATTTACCACGCAGCTGCATACAAACATGTGCCATTAATGGAAGAAAACCCAGGTGAAGCAGTGCGAGTAAATGTAAATGGTACACGTATATTATGCGATTTAGCGGTAAAGCATAATTTAGAACGCTTTGTAATGGTTAGCACAGACAAGGCAGTGAACCCAACTAACGTGATGGGTGCCAGCAAACGCATTGCCGAAATTTATGTGCAATCCATGTGGGAACATATTCAAAAAACAAAGAAAGGCAATACCAAGTTTATTACTACCCGCTTTGGCAATGTTTTAGGATCAAGCGGCTCTGTTATTCCAAAGTTTAGAAAACAAATTGAAGAAGGTGGGCCCATTACTGTGACACACCCAGATATTACCCGTTACTTTATGACTATTCCTGAAGCCTGCCAGTTGGTATTAGAAGCAGGAAATATGGGTAAAGGTGGCGAGATTTATATATTTGATATGGGTAAATCTACTAAAATAGTAGATTTGGCTAAAAAGATGGTAAAGCTCAGTGGCTTAACGCTAGGCAAAGATATACAAATTGTATACTCAGGCCTCCGCCCTGGAGAAAAAATCTTTGAAGAACTCCTCAACGATCAAGAAAATGCACTCCCAACACACCACGAAAAAATAATGATTGGCAAAGTGCGCTCTTATGAATTTGAAGAAGTACAGCAAATTATTGCTGAGCTGGTAAGCCTATACGATACCCAAGATAACATGCAGATAGTTGGCATGATGAAGAAGATAGTACCAGAATTCCAAAGCAAAAACTCCATTTTCGAAAGCTTGGATAACAACGTTATACTTCCAAACTCCAGCGACCTCCAGCAAATGCTAATGAAGTAACTTTTGGCTCAAATGCCTTAACTTATTTTTGACCCAATTACAAAACAATGCTTGCAGAGGAGCTTCTCCAGCTTTTTTTGAAGTTATGTTCCTTTTTATTACATTGCATAAAATAAAAGTGGAACTTTTTTTGATAGATCCAATTACAAAAAATATATGGAAGCGAAATTTTCACCAAGAGTAAAAGACGTGATCTCTTATAGCAGAGAAGAGGCCATTCGTTTGGGACATGATTATATAGGCACAGAGCACCTACTTTTAGGGCTTATCAGAGAAGGCGATGGAAAGGCGCTCAAAACCTTGAAAGCATTGGATGTAGACCAATTGCGTGTAAAGAAAACAGTAGAAGAAAACATACGTGGATCAGCTACAAATAATACCAATTTTGTTAATATCCCCTTGACAAAACAAGCCGAGAAAGTTCTCAAAATTACTTACCTCGAAGCCAAGATTTTTAAGACAGATATTATTGGCACCGAACATTTGTTACTGTCAATATTGCGCGATGAAGACAATTTGGCGTCTCAAATTTTGGGTCAATTTGGTATTACTTACGAAATTTTTAAAGCCGCCGTGGAGGGCAATCTTAGCGATATTAAAAACGAAATGCCTGCAGATGAAGATGAATACCTTGGTTCAGCGCCTGAAGAAAGAAAATCTGAACCTCGCAAAACAGATACTAAATCTAAAACGCCTGTATTAGATAATTTTGGAAGAGACCTTACAAAAGCTGGAGAAGAAGGTAAGCTTGATCCAATAGTTGGTAGAGAAAAAGAGATTGAAAGGGTGTCGCAAATTTTATCTCGCCGTAAGAAAAATAATCCAATACTCATTGGTGAACCTGGTGTTGGTAAAACAGCAATTGCCGAGGGTTTGGCTTTGCGAATTATCCAAAGAAAAGTATCTCGTGTATTGTTTAATAAACGTATTGTGATGCTTGATTTGGCGAGCCTAGTAGCAGGAACTAAATACCGTGGGCAGTTTGAAGAACGTATGAAAGCAGTGATGAATGAGTTAGAAAAATCGCCAGATGTAATTCTATTTATTGATGAAATACATACCCTTGTTGGAGCGGGTGGGGCAAGCGGTTCCCTTGATGCTTCAAATATGTTCAAACCTGCATTGGCTCGAGGCGAAATACAATGTATTGGTGCAACAACATTAAATGAATACCGCCAATACATTGAAAAGGATGGTGCATTGGAACGCAGGTTTCAAATGGTAATGGTTGAGCCTGCCACCCAAGACGAAAGTATTGAGATATTAAACAATATCAAAGACAAATACGAATCTCACCACAGTGTTAATTATGAAGATGCAGCGATTGAAGCTTGCGTTAAAATGAGCAGTAGGTATTTAACAGACAGACACCTGCCAGATAAGGCAATCGACGTTATGGATGAAGCCGGCGCACGCGTGCATCTGAGCAATATTCATGTACCTGCAAATATCCTTGAGTTGGAAAAACAAATTGAGGAAATTAAGGTAGAAAAAAACAAAGTTGTTAAGAGCCAAAAATATGAGGAAGCGGCTAAACTACGCGACCGTGAAAAGCACCTTTTAGAGCAATTAGAAACAGAAAAAAACAGGTGGGAGGAAGAAACTAAAACCCAAAGATACAGCGTTACTGAAGACAGTGTGGCCGAGGTGATTGCGATGATGACTGGCGTACCTGTAAAAAGAATTGCACAAAGTGAAGGTCAGCGTTTAT
>CAMCJW010000174.1 GCA_945875195.1 Chitinophaga pinensis
AGCATGAGTTGATAAAGCGGCCGGGTCTTCTTTTAAATGTTTAGGTGTAAAAGCATCGTTCCTATAAAAGGTAGTTGCAATGGTATACCAAGCTAAATTAGCGCGTTTAAAGCCATATTCTAACTTGTTCAATGATAATCCTTCTGGAAAATTATCTGGTTGTCCTTGCGGTGTGCTTGCCAATGCCCATGAATTACCCATGCGCAAATCAAACGGCGTTTCTGCCCCTTCAAAGTCGTCGAGGTAAGCTGTTCCGGTTTGACCCAATGATTTTTGTACGCCTGGAATCAAGCGCGCATATTCACCCGAGATGGTAATATTCGACATTTCCTTTGTTTCAATAAAAGGAAGCTTGTCTATCATTTTGGTTAAAAACCTCGATTGCTTGGTATAGGTTCCATCAAAACCAATAATCATATTGGAAATAGGTTCTTCACCAATATTAACCTTAGGTGTTAAAGGTTTTTCATTTAAATACATAAATGTTGAACCCAATATTAAATCTGGACTGTACTTATAATCGAACCTTGCGCCCAATAGGTTCTTTTGCTGAATTTGGAACAGGTTATTGCTTTCTGATGAAACCTTAATAACTGCGCCAGAATTGAGCAATGCCGTATTCACAATTTTTACCCTGCCCAAATTATAATCAACTATGTAATCAGAATTTTCTGTTAAGGGTGCGCCATTGGAGGTAACCCTAACCGAACCTCTTGGCACATTGGTTGAACCCAATGAAATTTCATTGGTGTTGGATCCTTGAAAGGTTCCTCTTAAGAAAAATTTATTGAATTGGGGTTGCTGAATAGCAGAAAATCTGGTTGAATCATACAAGGCAAAAAAGCAATAATAACTCGCTAATTCTGGGTCGGTCACAAATTTTGCTTGCAGGTATTTTCCAAAAGGCTCAACCATTGGAAGGAATACCCTACCTGTTTGCGAGTTTACAGTAACACCTTCTACAAAGTCGAACAAACCATCCGAAACTGCCTCCAATTGTGTGTTCATTCTATCTACGTTGAACACACTTATTAAAGGTGTATTGCTTAACAAAGGCTCATTCTTTACGGGCAAATAACTCAAGTCGGATCCACTTGGGTCATCTGCATAAACTAAGTTCAATTTGAATTCCTTTGATTGTATTTGAAACGAGCCTAATGAATATACATTCTTCATCATCAAGTCCCAAATTGGCAGGTCGGGTCTAAGACTTGGGCCTTTCAACATTTTTAAAAACAGCACCTCTGGGTTCACTGTATTTCTTGGAATATCCTGACTAAAATCTCCTACTTTAAATGGAACGCCATTCACCGTTCCTTCAAAAGCTACTGATAAAACATCATCATTATTTAGGGCTTGGTTCAAACTGATATAACCTAAACGCGCGTTAAAAGAGTATTCATTTGGACCTAATTGACGGGCGAAATTTACGACTTGGTATTGTGAAATGGGCTTAAGGCCTGTTATCGGAAAATCTTCTGATAGCTTGTTTTCAATTTGATAACTGGCCCTAAATTTTGCAGCATCGGCGGCATTGCCAAAACCATTTAGGTAGGTTTGAGGATTATTGGCATCATATAAATTATTGACGCCGCTCCCAACCTGAGCACCGGTGTTTACAGTCCAATATTTGTTGTCTCTATGAACGCTTTCGCCCATATCCGAGAAGGAAACAATATCTCTTGATTGTTCAAAAGAACCACTTCTATTGGTTACCCAAGCCTCTACACGCGTAATAACAACGGGTGATCCAACAAATGGCAGGTTTTTTAACCAAGCCTCATAATTGTCTCTAAAATAATGCGCCAAGAAATAATGGCGGTTCATATCATAGTTATCAGATTGGATATTAAAAGGGGTGGTGGTGGTTCCGCCTGCTAACTCAGTTTCTTGCGTTTTACCACGTTGTTGGGTCACCACTCCAGTTACGGTAAGTTTGCCAAACTGCATGGTAGTTTTTACACCAAACAAGCTTTGGCTACCTTGGATCAAACTTGAGTTTAAAGGTAAACTCACATTTCCCAATTCTATTTTTTTAATGATATCATCTTCCTTACCAGAAAAATCGAGTTTCATTTGGTTCTCAAATTCAAAGGTAGCTTCGGTATCGTAATTCATATTTACCTTCAGCTTATCTCCAACTTGCCCCGATACATTTAATTGAATCTTTTGTTTAAAATCGAACTGCCCAGTTTTTTGTTGGCGCAAACTAAAAGCAGGGTTTTCTACCTTGTTAAAATTACCCGCAAATATTACTTCCGCAGTACCTCTGGGCCTAATATCTATGATTCCGTTACCAAAAATTTTGTCGACTACTTTATTGCCAATATTCAATTGAGGCAAAATGCCATTTCCTTTGGCAAAATTTTGAGCTTGGGCACGCTGCCTAAAGTAATCACCATTATTTTTTGCTCCTTCTTGTTTTATTTGATCTACAATAGAACTTGAAGAAGGCAGTTTATAATCGAGTTCGCCAATTTTGGAAGAACGGTCGTAACGGTATTTTTCTGAATCTAGGGAGTATTTGTCCTTTATATTCGAAGGATCAGATAAATCTAAAGGATGTTTTTTACCATCGTTTTCGTATGGCTTTTTATCTTTAATAGGATATTTTAGTTTTGGCTTAACACCTGTGCTATCTGGAGGAGCAGGGGAAAACTCCCTTCTTCTGTGAGGGGCAGAATGGGGTGTAGCATTCCACACCAATGACAACACAAAGGTGAACAAGAGAATGAAACGGAGATATTTTATTTTTGAGCTACGAAACAATGTAGAGGTTTATCCATCAAAGAGTTTTAAGGGTTAATTTTACCAGTTGCTCAACGCTAGAATCTGGATTTTGTTGTTTTATTTTATTCAGACCTTTTTCGGCCTCTACTTTGCTAAAGCCAAGCATAACCAATGCCGATAAGGCTTCATCGTATGCTGGGGAACTAAATTGGGCAGAATAAACTTGGTCTGGCGATTCTACTTTCTTCAATTTATCTTGTAAATCTATCACCATTCTTTGAGCCGTTTTGGGCCCAATTCCTTTGATAGTTTTCAATAAATTCCAATTGCCATTGATTATTGCCAACTTAATTTCGGCAGGTTTTAGGCTGCTTAATATCATACGGGCGGTATTGGTTCCAATGCCGCTAACCATAATCAATTGTTGAAATAACAATCTTTCTTCCTCATCGGCAAACCCGTAAAGCGTGTGGCTATCTTCCTTAATTGAAAGGTGTGTCAATAGTTTGAGCGATTCTGCCTCGCCAATTTTGCCGTAGGTATTGAGCGAAATTTGTATGCTATATCCAATACCTCCGCAATCTATTATTAAATAGGTTGGGGTTCTTTGGGTTACTTTTCCTTGAATATGAGCGATCACAGTATTTATTATTAAGCCGGCATGCAAAATAAGAAAACTTTTCAATTTTGCGCACTTCAAAGGATTTTCGCAAGCTTTTTTTTGAAAAAAACATTTCAATTGATTTTTTTGTAATTCGATCGAACAGCCATACCGACTTAAATTTGATTTTCGGTTATTTTTATAACATTAGATTAAATAAATGTTATGTAAAGTGCAGTTATTCATTTTTTTATTTTACTTTTAAAAAAATTATCATTACTCATTTTTAAAATTAATCAAACCAAAAGCCATGAAAAAAATTTACTTCTTCTTCATTTTAATGGCAGGATTTTCTTTCAATCCATTAAAAGCTCAATTGACTGTAGACACCACCGGATTAATGGAGGCCTATCTACAGTCCGAATACATTTTTGAAGGTGTCGTTGTCTCACAGTGCACTTATGAGGATGTTGGTAACAATATTTATACAACAAATATTATTCAAATCTCGAAAATTGTTAAAGGAAATTTGACTTGTGGAACGGTTGCTATAGTAACCATGGGAGGAACTAACGATGATGGAAGTAATTTAACCGTGGACCATCAAATTCAATATAATGTTGGTGTAGTAGGAATGTTCATGTGTAATAACATAACTTATCCTTATACAGCGTGTGATGCTACTCCAACAAATGCCCAGCCATTAATGCTTACCTATGGCGAATATGGCTCTTTTGAATATTTGTTTGACTTAGTTAATAATGAAGTTGTGGGATTTAATTCGCAGTTTCCAACTCTTCAATCATTTTATGAATTTCTTGTTTCAATTGGAATTAATATTGTTAATTGTAATGCGTCTATTATTGAGAATATACAGGCTCGAAAAAATATAAAGTTCATTCCTAATAATAATATCGTCGTAAGACGGCCTCAAAAACAATCAGAGGCTGATAAAAAGATATTAAGTAATAAATTAGCATTAAACCAAACTTTCACAGTTGCCCATGGAACTAATTTAAATAAGGCAGGTGAAACTATTGAATATCTAATTACAAAAGCAAACTTATCTGGTTCTGGTAGTAATCAATTTTATGATATTGATATTAGTGTAAAGTCGAATGTAAACACTACTTATTTAGACGGAGTTTCCTTTCGATTAAAGTATAACCCCAGTACCTTTGGAACGAATATAAATAGTACAATTACAAAAACGCTTAGTTCAAGTCTCACTTCGTATTATGATTATGTGAGTTCATACGACTTTAATGATTCTATTCTACAAGTTACAATTTCTGGCTTTTCATCAGTACCTAACAGAGTTATACTTACCAATGCGAATTTGAAAATTATTAATATTCAAATTCCAGTTACTAACTGCAAGTATTTTCCTAATATTAAAATTGATACCTTTGATAATGCACGTTTATTTACAATCTTTGCATTAGCTAGTAATACTCCCTCAAGTGGCCCATACTATTTGTATAGTAATTACATTACAGGAGCATTTCGTAAAGGAGTAGTATGTGATCCTGTAGTAACTAGCATTTCTCCCGATTCTATTGCTGGAGGAATAAAGGCTCAATATACTATTTATGGTAATTATTTTGGAGATATAAAAGGCAAAGTATATATGACTCCTGCTGATATTACTGATTCTTCTTTTATTGCATTAGATAAATATGATTATACGTGGAGTGATAACCAAATTGTTGTAACTATTCCTGCCTTCGCTGATTCAGCATATTATGATGGTGGTGCATACAAAAAAGGTACTGTGGGTTCGGGAAATATAAAAATTGTTGATGCATATGGCAATATTTATATACCTATCTCTTCTCCATCAGAACCATCAAAAATTCAGGTTAAATATGTCGTTTGGAATCAATCAAAAGGCTCAGGAACAAGTAGATATAAAAACAATGAGTTTTTGTATTCGGCAAATTCAGACGGTAAATATCACTTTAAGTTGGCTAGTAATATAACTGATGCAGGAATGATAAATTGTATCAAAGCTGCATTTCGAAGGTGGAGTTGTAGCACAGGAGTACCTTTTATTTTGGATGCTGGAACTTCAAATAATGGAATAGATTCTGATGGTGTTAATATTATTACATTAGCCACATATCCTTCTGGAAGCCATCAAATAGCAACAGCTTTTATTCGTTCCTCACTTTCCTGTTCAACTTCGCCAACTGTATCATTCCCCACTGCTGAATTGGATATAACAATAAATAATGCATATATAAATGATTTTCAATATGACACAACTGGAAACAATAATATTAACGCAGGTAAATATGATTTTTTTAGTATTATTTTACATGAACTAGGTCATTGTCATTTATTGGGTCACGTAAATAATCCGAATGATTTGATGTACAGAGCACAAACCTTAGGTGCCTTTAATGCGGTTTATAGAAAATTGAATTTTACGGGCTATAATTTACAAGCAGCAGATTACATAGTTGCTAATAGCCAAATAACATCTAATGGCATCAGTTGTCAATATAATTTACCTATAAGCATACAACCAATTAATTGCAGAAACACAACCTTGGGAATTGCTTCTCAAATGCAATTAGGTGACAACATTATCATTTATCCAAACCCTTTTCAGGATTTAATTCAATTTGATTTTAACTCTAAAATAAAACAAACCTGTGAAATAACTATTTATGATAAATTAGGACAATCAGTTTATGCAGGGAATAAGGGCGTTTTCAAAGGTGATAACACCTTTACAATTTCTGAATTAGGTTTAAAAGATGGTATTTATTTTGTTACAGTTAAAACTGAGAATAAAACATATTCAATCAAAATGTTATGCATAAGGTAATTTGGTATATCCTAGTCATGCTTGTAATTGGTTCTTGTGGGAGCCAATTACAAGCAACCAAAGAACAAGATAAATCTATCAATATAAATGATCGTGCGCCTTTTTGTAAAATACCTTTAAATATTGGTGCTGATTCACTTTCAAAATTAATTCAATATGAAACTGAGGTAAGATTTAAAGATGATTATCGATTTAATACATATGACAGATTTGCAATTAATAAATATAACGAATGCCTGAAAAATGGGATCAAA
>CAMCJW010000175.1 GCA_945875195.1 Chitinophaga pinensis
AAGGAACTTCCTTGACCTAAATTAATTGAATTATAATATAAAGAAACACCTACATAGGTATTACCTGATCCAATATTAGCTGTAGCATTTAAATAGATACCAAACGGATTTGAACCAAAACCTGTACCTGTAGCTGCTGTTCCAAATGAACTGATTCCAGAAATCATATTATTTGAAATGGTGATATCTCTATTCACATTATTGGTTTCAGCGCCAAAGTTGAGATAAATACCATAAGCACCTCCTGTATTTAATGCAGTAATGTTTCTGATAATGTTTCCGTTAATTGTTACAGAACTGCTAAGAACTGGCGCGGTAACTGCTGTAGAAGCCAACTCAATTCCTCTAGGATTAGTGCTGGTATTAATTGAATTCTTTACAGTGTTACCTGAAATAATTAATCCAATTTGTGATTGAGCAAAAATACCTGCAGCATTGGCAACACCTCCAAAGTAATTGGTATTTTGAGCACCACCTGGGGCAATATCGCCACCAATAATATTACCTGAGATATTATTTCCTTGATCCATATCAGCAACCACACCTGTGCTTCTTAAATAAATTCCGTATTGAGTACCACCAATAAAATTACCCAAAATGAGGTTATTTCCATTTTGTCCAACAAGTGAATTTGAAGGGGTAACTAAACCTCCCATATAAACACCTGCAAAGGTTAATGCATTGAATGTTGTTGAAATACCTATTATATTACAATTTCTAACACTATTATTAGTAGTAAATGGAAGTGTTGCCACAATCGGTGCCACACCACTTACAAAATCAACAACCTTATTCGTGTTGGTATTAAATGCCGCTGGCAATAACAATGTCAATGATCTATTTGCACCTCCATCGATTGAGAAGTTTTTACATCCAGAAAAACGGAACAAACTTTGGTTCGGAGCAATAAGCGGATTAACAGTTGAAGTTATACGAATAGTGTCTGTTCTGCCACTAGCAAGCGTAAGTAAAACAGGTCTGGTTGGGGCTTGACGAGGATAATCTAATACTGTGATTGGTCCAGTGAAAGTGTCAGATTCACCAACATAACCAGCAGCAATTTCTAAACGAATTGTTCTGAAACCACCAAAACTAGGATCATCTACACCCTGTGAGTTAAGGTAATCAACTGCATTACGAACTGTTTTAAATGAACCTACAGCAGGATTGGTTGGTGTTGGCGGTGCATCTACCCCATTGATAGGATAGGTAACATTTCCTTGTAATGCAGGAAAAGAGATACCAACTTCTGCGGCACCTACCCAACGTGTGCTGGTTGTAGAACCACCACTACATTGGAAACGAGGATTACCATATATATCAGAACAAATACCAGATGCAATATTAGCACCACCTGGTACCAAACCTCCGTACAATAAATTTACATCTGGTGTAGTATCAGTTTTAAAAGTATTAACCCAATTGAATGAACTACCATCCATACCTGCTAAAGGAACTGTTGGCGCAGTGAAGCTTCTCCAGTCATTGATATTAGCGCGGTTAATAGTTCCATTAGTAGTTCCAGCCACAAAATTATTTCCGTTTCCAGTAGCAAAGTAATTGTTGTTATTGGAAGGGAAAGGCAAAACTGTAGCAGCAGTGAATGGAGTGGCATTGTGCCCAATTAATACAGCATAACGATTACCAGTACCTACAGATCTATTAATTCTATTTCCAAAAATATTGTTATCAATTTCAACACCACCTTGAATATTTGCTCCTAAGAACAATGCGGATGATCCACTTCCACTTGCTCCTAAACCAGTACCATTGAGGTTAATAGTGTTATGACCAATGGCAATACCAACATTTGAAATTACACCTGCAGCATCAACGCTGATACCTGCTGGGTTTAAATTGCTAAAGTTTAACCCAGTACCGTTTCCTAAAATTCTACCAACAAAATTATTGATCAAAGAAATTCCTCTTGAGCCTGTAGTTGCGGATAAATTTATTCTAATTCCCACACAATTGGTTCCATTTAAGGTAACCAAATTATACACGAAATTTCTCGTTATGCTGATTCCTGAAAAAGGTGTTGAACCAGTTTCATCTAAAAAGATTCCAAAGAAGCCATTTGAAGCTGCTGTTGTACTAACACAGTTTCTAACCACGTTGCTATCTAATTCAGAAGCTGTCATTCCTCTTAATAATATACCTGCTTGGTTGGTAGCACCACCTATAAAGGTAGTGTTTTCAATTCCACCTGTAGCAATACTACCTCCTATAATGTTACTTCTAAACACAGCGTTTGTAGAAGGTGTGGCTCCAAAGAAAACAATACCACTTCTTACAGCTGAAATCTCATTACCAATTAAACTAATATTATTTAACCCTGGCTTAAGCGCAACAGCTGGCGTTCCAAAAATATTAAAGTTACCAGCATAAATACCCATACCAGTATTTGGCGCAGCACTGTTACTATTACCTATAAGTTTACAATTTCTTATGGTAATATTATTTCCAGCAGTGTCAACCGGTGTAAAACTAATTATCCTTGTGTTTACATTTATAGCATTTGAAGGCATAGCAAAAGTTAATCCTTTATTATTACCTCCATCAAATCTCACCCAATTTGCTCCCATGAATCTGATAATTGAAATATTATTCATAGCAGCAATATTTGGAACACTTACTGTGGTAGAAAAATTAGCTGCAGTTCTGAATATTACAGGCCTACCTAAATTTGAATTTGGATAGTCAATCAAAGCCGGGATATGAACAGTCTCACCATTATAACCCGGTTGTAATTCCAACACAATATCACCTGAACCACCAACACCATAATGATTTAAATAATCAACGGCTTCTGCAATGGTTGCAAAACTTCCGTTTAAATTCAATAAAGTTGGCCTTTGGGTAAATCCATTAACTGGAAACACTCTAGGTCCAGCAATTCCTGTAGGACTATTAACAGAATCTCCAGCCCATAAATGAGAACCAATTGAACTGAATCTGCCCATATTATTTCTTGGTGTTCCAAACATATCTGTATTCACCTTGAACCTAATTGAGTCGAAAATACTTTGATAGAAATTAAAGAATAATGGCAAACTAGCTGCTTTATTAAATGTCCAATGGTTTACACCAGCGTTCACTGTTAAAACTGAGTCATTTCTAAATGGAGGTATGGTAGAATAGGAAGTTGTATCAGACCTAGAATACATAGTATAGCCTTTCAATGATGCTAAATCCCTACCTAAAAATCTTGCTGTAAATGCATTTCCACCATCGAATGTAGTGGTATAATAATTATTAAAACTACTATATCTAAATGGTGATACCGTAGATAATGTTAATACGTTATAAACAGTATAGCCAGTTACATTAGAGGTTGGCCTACCCATGCTATTTGCAAATGAATTATTCATCATGATGATACCACCATTGGTAGCAGAACCAGTTGCAAAACAGGCAGAGAAAGAGTTTGCTGGTAAAGTAGATCCAGTTAAATTTACCGAATTATAAAAAACCTCTAAACCAACATTGGTTGAAATGTCTTCCACTAAGATACCTATTGGATAGGCAAAACCAGTTATAACTGCTTGGGCGTTCAAAGCAGATAATTTAGAAATAGAGTTATTGGCAACCAATAATCTTAAATGCTGCCCATGTGCTCCTAAATTAATTCTAATACCTGTAACTCCACCAGAGGTTGTTGCATTAATATTAAATATTGTATTGTTTGTAACTTGAATATTCGAGTCAAGTGAAAAACCTGCAACACCACCTTCATTGGTTAGAAAAATACCTTTAAAGTTTGCAGAAGTACTCACGGTATTCATAATGGTGTTACCAGATACAGATGCATTGGCAACAGCATTTAAATAAATACCTGTACCGTTTGATCCTCCAATAAATGCAGTGTTTGCAGAATTGATTGGATTAACATAATCACCAATCGTATTGTTGTTGATATTGATAGCTTTATTCTGAAGGTTTTGAAGATTGGCCAATCCTCTAAAATAAATACCATTTTGAACAGCAATTACATAATTATTGATGATATCAATATTTTGATTTTGACCAAGAGCAGTTGCACTACCAGCTCCAACTCCTCCAAAATATATACCGGCAAAGGTATTTGGAAAAGAAGCATTTGAATTACCAATGATATTACAATTTCTAACGCCAATAGATTGAACACGGTTTCCAGTAGTAGGCATAATATCAATTACCCTAGATGTGGCTTGTGTGGCAGAAGCTGGCATGCTAAAAGTTAGGTTTCTTTGTGTGCCTGATGCCGCACCATCTATGCTCGCATACCATGCACCATTAAACCTTACCAAGGATTGGTTCGCACCAATAAATGCCGAGGTGGTTATGTTAAAATTTTGGCCAACAGCGGGCTTAATTACAATTGGACTATTTGCATTCCAATACATATTTGGCCATCCTCCAGCACCAGTAGCTTGACCAATATTAATAATATTTGGTTCAACTGGATTGTATCCAGCAGCTAATAAAAATACTACTGGTCCCGTAGTGGATTGAACTGAGTTCATTCCAAATTGGTTCAAGAATGAAAGTGCACCATAGGCTGGCCCTGTTGTTAAGCCAGTAAGGTTTGCAAAAGTGTCAACTGGTGCAACCAAATCATTACCTCCATTTACAATGTAAGTAGTATTGGTGTTCAAACCTTGGGCTCTCAATTGAGAGGTATTAAGTAAGCCAAAAAGACCTAATACTAAGAGAGCGCGTAATACATTGAATTTGTAATTGTATTTCATGTGTTTCTAAATTGTTTCTAATTTTAAAAATCAATAATAATAAAACTTAGCAATGAAACAAAAGAATTTTAAAAAAAAATCTATGTTAAATAGCTTAATTCCTGAAAACCAAAGTTAATTAAAAAGAAATTAAAAGCAAAATTAATCTTACAGGTAATTCAAAATAATTTCTTAAAAATTCATTTATTGAATATAAATGCGTTTGGGGCGCTTGGCTTCATACCATTTAAAACCCTTTAACCTTAGCTGTTCAATGGGCAACTCATCTAGTGGATAGAGCGTGGCATCAGGGTCAGTAATGTATTTAGCCTTATACATTTTGCCTTTTCTAAATTCATAATTCATGATACTGCAATCAATCATATTGATACCAATATAATTCACACTATCTTCTTTTGCATAAAAAATACTTTGCGCGTTCCCAAATACCTTTACCTCTTTTAATGCACTGCTGTCTAAAGTACCTTTCATATTGCGTCCTTTAACTTGGTTGTAGTGCGCACCTTTTTCCTTACTGATGATCATGGCATCAGATAGTAAATCAAAAGAATCCATGATATTATTATTGATATAAAATTGTATGGTATCAGAAAAAATTTGATTCTGTCCGCTCCACATTATTGGCTTATGAAACATCCGCATAACCGAATCATCCCTGTCATAAACTAGGCTATCACAAATGGCTTGCAAATCAGTTTTAAAAATTCTTACATGATGGTAAGCCTTCAACAATTGCTTTTGCTTTTTATATCTTTCTGAAACCAATAAGGTATCTGCATATAAAAAAAGAGTATCGTTTTTATCCATCACCTTTGCAGCATAACTATTTCCATTCACAAAAGTAATCTTGGTTTTACCATTACTTACTCCAGAAGCGCCATATAAATGAATGTTCTGAACTGAATCAAATACATGAATACGCCTATACGCTTTACCCAATTGGTTTCTACGGTCGTAATACAAGCTATCTGCTTTAAGCATTTTCTTATCTGTAAAAATCACTGCATTCTTACTAAATTGTGATCGGTCGCTTTGGGTATTGTACCAACCATTCTCACAATAAATTTGATCTGTGGCACTTTTTATTTTAGTAGGTCCAAAGAAGTAAGAAGTTTTACTAAAGGTATTATAGAGCAAGGTATCACTTGTCATTACATATTCAGGGTTCGTTAAAACCACTTTATTCTTAAAGAAGAATTCATTACGCCTGGCATAAAAATATCCAATAATGCTACTTAAATTATTCTCCTTACTTACAATATTACCTCCAGTTGCATAATACCCATATTGATTAGTTAAGTCGTAATCCAATTGCTCTGTAGTTAAAGTCATGTTTTTATCCATTAGCTGAACCTTACCTTTTATCAACGCTTTTTTGCTATTGCCTTCATACAATAAATAATTACCAGTAATGGTTACACTGTCATTGTGGTTGATCCTAACATTTGAATAGGCCTCCACCAAATTATCTTTCTCGTATATAAGCGCGCTGTCACAAAACATCAAGGTGTTTTGTTGTTTCAACCTCACATTACCAATTAATTTGCTCACATTATTATCGCCAGCTTTTAAATACTCAAAGTTATTGGCGCCCAAAATCTCCACATTATTTTTGGTTTGACCCAAAACTAATTTGCAACAAATG
>CAMCJW010000176.1 GCA_945875195.1 Chitinophaga pinensis
TGAATTAAAATTTCCCCCTTATTCGATGATTAACTTTTTGTAGGCGGCTTGGTCTTGGTTGACTAATTTTAGTAAGTACACTCCTTTGGTCAATCCAGATAGGTTAAGTTGGTTGCCAGAGGTAATTTCTGCTGTTAAAACAAGCTTGCCACCTACATCAAATAGTTCAATATTTGCGTTACCACCTTTGGTCCAGTTGATACTAACTTCATTGGTAGCTGGATTAGGAAACAACTCCATGCCCATTGCATTTGCCGCTTCCATTAAACCAGAGGCAACAATATTAACTTGAACACTTGAAGTTCCAACACAATTGCCACTTGTATAACCCTCCATTCTGATGGTTTTACTTCCTGCACTGGTAAAGGTATGTGTATAGGTTTTGCCTGCTGCAGGGAATGTATCTCCTTCAATGATCCACCTTCTATTTACGGTAGTGCTGCTGGTATCTGTGAGCACAATTTGCAGATTGGTTTTTGAAAAAGTAAAGCCAACATTGGGCGATGCACCAACATTAATTGTTTTATTTGGCGAAAATATGCCACATCCAGAAATGGTATCTATGGTTTGTGCTGTAACTATTGTTCCATTTGGGAAATTTGGACTAAGTGGCACTGGACCATACATATAATCAGGCTTGGCTTTAGCCGCAAATTCTGTTCGGTTCGAACCAATGACTGTATAATATTTAACCTTATTGAGATTTGAATTAGGATTAGTCACATTAAAGGTAATTGAACCGCCTTCGCAATATTGCGCTTTATCCAATTGTATTGTAGGCGATGCCCCAATTGTTACCCCAACTATAGTAAAACTAGTGTCTTTAGTTGGGCAAAATGCATTGGCAGAATCTATAACAGTCACTTTAAAAATAGCACTTCCACCACCAATAATCGATGCGGGGAAAGAATCACGATTTGTCCATCCACTGCCTAAAGCGGGAGGAGGATAATCATATTTAAAATAAGGGTTTATTGCATTAGTTGAAACTACCCTCATCATTCGATCAGAACTTGGACTATTGGAACAAATATATTTAGGCGCAGTTACTTTTAAAGTGAGTGGCGTACAATTAGCACTCGCACAAGTTTTATTACTACTCAGAGAAAACAAACAAGGCGCACCAGCAGTTGTTCTAGCATAAGCCAATACTTGCGTGTTTGGGTTCAAACCGTTTATTACATGTGTATTTCCTTGATTTGGGGTTATAAAAGTTTTGCCACTGTCTAAACTAATTTGCGGATTATTACCCGTAATGGTAAAGGCAACTGAATTAGGAAAAACTGGACCACAAGCAATAACTGGTGCAGATGGTTTAGTAGAAATGGTTACCGTTTTAACGATAGGATCAGTATTACAAATTCCATTTGAACCAATAACATATACATTGGTAAAACTGTTCATAATTTGAAACTTTACAGTACTCCTATTGCTCGAATCCATTAGGGTTGAGCCAAGATAGTATTTGTAATTTTGTAAACCTGGTGTAGCAACAATTTCCAAGCTATCGCCAATACATAAAGTATTACTAGATAGTGTTGCGCTCAAAGTAGGTTTGGGAGCAAGCGTCATGGTTACCGCGCTGCTATTGGTAAAACAATTTGCTAAGGAACTTACCCTTACAGAATAACTGCCTGCAGCACCAACCTTTATAGTCTGTGTAGTTTGGTTTCCAGGACTCCATAAGTATGATAAATTAGCACCAGAATTTGCAGTTAGTGTTAAAGAATCTCCACCACATATAGTTTGGTTTCCAGAAGGAGTTATAGTTGCAGTTGGCTTGGCAACAACTTGTAATGATAGTTGCGCGTTGGTTGAAGTACCACTTGAATTGGTTGCTCTAAACCTTATAGTATAAAAGCCTGCATTGGCAAACCTAATTTTAGGGTTTTGAAGGGTAGAGCTACTTGGACTATTACCTAAAAAATCCCACGCATAGCTTATAGGCGAATTTGTGGCAGTACCCGTAAATTGAATAGAATCGCCTGCGCAAAATACGGCTGGCGCTGTTGGTGAAGTGATGGTTGCTACTGGTAAATTACCACCACTCACTGTAATGGTTTTTAAATAAACCACATCACCGCCTGTACCACTGTTAGAATTAGTAGCATTTAAAGCCACATAAAAGGTTACTGTTCCAACACTAGGGCTGGGTGCTGTCCAAGTATAGGTCCAACTGCTTTGGGTATTTCCTGCGGAGGTATGGCCCAAATAAGTTTTTCCTCCGCCACCAACCATAGCCTGACTTCCAGTTCCTGAAGTAAATGAACCTGCCATTGTGTTGCTTGGAGAAAGTGCGATCAATTGAAATCCGTTCTTAGCAGTGGCTGCAGCTCCTCCATTTAATGTTAAGGTATAACTGGTTCCCGGAGCATAGCCACCGCTTGGCAAACCTGTAATTGATATGGCATCAAATGCAGTTCCAGAGGTTACTGGGGAGCCACTGTGACAATTGGTGCAATTTCCATCACCAGGAGCTCCTGTTAAACCTGCAGATGGCCCGCCAGAATTGGTAAAGGTAACGGTTGATAATCCAAGCAAAATGGCTAAAAAAGCATATTTCAGCCAAGAACGAGCGTAAATTTTATTCATATACAATGTAATTTTTAATCAAATTTAATGTCATAACTTATTAATATTTCCATAATTCTAGTTTTTATGCCAAAATTTAAGTTTTCGTTGCAAAGAAAATAAAGAGCAACTAAAACATGCTTGAATTAATTCAATAAATTAAAGAAGCAAAAAAAAGCACGAAGTAAAAAAATTACTCCGTGCCTTTGCGCCTTTGTGGCAAAAAATTAATTCACCACCCAGGTTTCTTTGCCTGCTATGAGTTTATCCAAATCGCCTTTGCCCATTTTTTCTTTGGCATAAGCCATTTGGTCGTTAAACAATTTATCAAATGTATCCTTGTGGTTGTTTACATAAAACACGCCAAACGGACGAGGGAAGTGATCTCCTTTTGCTGGGTCGTCATAGAACCTAGATAAGATGGTAGCTTTTACCAAATCTTCCTCATCGTGTATCCACAAATCATTTACAGAGCTATCATTTAAATCTACAATAATCGGTTTGAACCCATCCAATTTGATCCCTTTGTCGTTGTTTTCTCCAAACACCAAAGGTTGGCCATGTTCCATCATTAAAGTTTGCTCCTTCTTACTCGATTTCTCGGTATAAATTTCAAAAGCACCGTCATTGAATACATTGCAATTTTGGTATATCTCAACCAATGAAGTTCCTTGATGGTCGTAAGCTCTGCGGATCATTGCTTGTTGGTGTTTTGGATCTCTATCCATGGTTCTGGCTACAAATGTACCATCTGCTCCTAAGCTCAATGCAATAGGATTAAACGGATAATCTATAGAGCCCATTGGTGTAGATTTGGTAACCTTACCTTGCTCAGATGTTGGAGAATATTGACCTTTTGTTAAACCATAAATTTGGTTGTTGAAAACCAATAAATTGATATCAGGATTTCTCCTCAACATATGAATAAAGTGGTTTCCTCCTATACTCATAGAGTCACCATCACCAGAGATTACCCAAACAGATAATTCTGGTCTAGTTGCTTTTAAGCCTGTGGCTATGGCATTGGCTCTTCCATGTATAGAGTGCATACCAAAAGTATCCATGTAATATGGAAACCTCGACGAACAACCGATACCAGATATGAATACAAATTCCTCTTTTGGCCTACCCAAATCTGGCAAGATGGTTTGCACTTGTTTTAAGATGGAGTAATCTCCACAACCAGGGCACCACCTAACTTCTTGGTCCGACGAGAAATCTTTTGCTGTTAATTTTTCTACTACTGCTGTCATATAATTTTTTTAAGCGTAAGTTTTTGGTTCGAACCTAAAAATAGTTACTAATTTATTGGTTCAAACCAAACTCACTTGTTAGTCTAAAATTTGTTTAATTTTTGCAATTACCTCATGACTCATGAATGGAAGACCTTGAATTTTATTGTAAGGAATAGCATCCACAAAATATTTATCGCGAATGATTTTCACTAACTGTCCGTTGTTCAATTCTGGCACCACCACTGTTTTAAATCTGCTTAATATTTCACCCAAGTTTTTAGGGAAAGGATTGATATACCTTACTTGAGCATGTGAAACTTTATAACCTTCAGCAATCAACTGTGCGGTTGCAGTTCTCAGTGCGCCGTATGTTCCACCCCATCCTAACAAGAGTAAATCGCCAGATTCTTCACCAGAATCTATGGTTTGCAAAGGAATAAAATCTGCCACCTTATCAACCTTTTCTTGGCGCAAATGAGTCATCAATTCATGGTTGGCAGCATCGTAACTAATATTACCCGTTACATTCTGTTTTTCTATACCACCAATTCTATGCTCCAAACCTTTTGTACCAGGAATAGCCCAAGGCCTGCTTAGTTTTTCATCTCTAAAGTATGGCATAAACTTATCGTCGGTGGCAGCTCTTTCTTTTGCAAAAGAAACATTAATTGGTTCCAAATCTGCAGAGTTAGGAAACTTCCAAGGCTCTGCGCCATTGGCAATGTATCCATCACTCAAGAAGAAAACTGGAATCATGTGTTGCAAAGCAATTTTACACGCTTCGTAGGCCAAAGTAAAGCAATCGGAAGGAGACTGAGCAGCCAATACTACAACAGGACATTCACCATTTCTACCAAACATGGCTTGGTTCAAATCTGCTTGTTCTGTTTTGGTTGGCATACCCGTGCTTGGGCCGGCTCTTTGAATGTTTAAAATTACCAATGGCAATTCTAACATGGTAGCCAAACCAATGGCCTCCCCTTTTAAAGCAATACCTGGTCCTGATGAACCTGTTACAGCCAAATGTCCGCCAAAGGCAGCACCAATAGCGGCGCAAATACCTGCAATTTCATCTTCAGCTTGGTATGTTTTGATATCGAAATTTTTGTATTTAGATAAATCATGTAATATATCAGAAGCAGGTGTAATAGGATAGGTTCCATAAAACAATGGCAAGCCAGATTTTACGGAAGCCGAGATTAAGCCTAATGCCGCAGCTTGGTTACCCATAATTCCGCGGTACACACCCGACTCCATTTTAGCAGGAGCAATGGTATAGCGGTTGGCAAACATTTCTGTTGTTTCGCCATAATTCCAACCTGCGTTTAATACCTTGATATTGGCATTCATTACAGCCTCATTCTTTTTGAATTTGGTGCGTAAGAATTCCAAGGTATTTTCAATTGGGCGGTGGTACATCCAATATACCAAACCCAATACAAACATATTTTTGCAACGGTCAATTTCCTTGGTAGTCATGCCGCTATCAGCAAGGGCTGCGCGGGTAATTTTGGTTACGTCTACTATTTTTACATCGTAATCTGCTAGTGAACCATCATTGATTGGATTTTGATCTTCGGGCACATTTGCCAAACGCAAATTTTTGGAATCAAAACCATCTGAGTTAAGAATGATGACACCACCTTTTTTAAGGTTTTTGATATTCACCTTAAAGGCAGCCACATTCATCGCAACCAACACATCAGACTGGTCGCCTGGTGTATTAATTTGGGTCGAACCAAAATGTATTTGAAAACCAGAAACTCCCGCCAAAGTTCCTAATGGGGCCCTTATCTCGGCTGGGAAATCTGGGAATGTTGCAAGGTCGTTGCCATGCAAAGCAGTTGCATTTGTAAATTGTGTACCGGTTAATTGCATGCCATCGCCAGAGTCGCCAGCGAAGCGAATAACTACGGATTCTAGGTCTTTATCTGTTATAGCTGTCATTGTGTGGAATTAATTTTTGGACTTATGTCCGCAATGAAATACGAAACTACCTAATTCGCGGAAAAAAAGAAATGATTTTACTCACATAAAAAAAAGGTGACAAAGAAATTGAATGTTTGAACCTAAACCGTGTTCTTTGAAGAAAAAAAAATATGGATATCAGATTATTTGTAACTGGTGGCACCTTTGATAAAGAATACAACGAATTGAATGGTCAATTGTTTTTTAAAGACACCCATATTCAAGAGATATTAAAATTAGGTAGAAGCAGGCTCAATACCAATATAAGAACATTGATGTTGGTAGATAGTTTAGATATAACAGATAGCGACCGCCGCATCATGGCCGAAAACTGTGCCAATTGCGAAGAAGAGCGAATAGTCATAACCCACGGCACCGATACCATGACCGAAACAGCCGCTTATTTAGCCAAAGAAAACATCAACAAAACCATCGTAATAACGGGGGCAATGATCCCCTATAAATTTGGCTCCAGCGATGGACTTTTTAACCTTGGCGGCGCTTTAGCTTTTGCACAAACATTACCTGTAGGTGTTTATATAGCTATGAACGGTCGCTACTTTAACTG
>CAMCJW010000177.1 GCA_945875195.1 Chitinophaga pinensis
GGTGGTGGAACTCGTATGAGAAAAGGCTTGAACAAACACGAAGTAACTTCTTTGGCAAAAACCATGGAAATTAAATTCACAGTTGCTGGTCCTGCCATTGGTGGCGCTAAATCTGGTATCAACTTTGATCCTGCAGATCCTCGTAAAAAAGGTGTTTTGGAACGTTGGTACAAAGCAGTATATCCTCTTCTTAAAAACTATTATGGTACGGGTGGCGATTTAAATGTAGATGAAATTCATGAGGTGATTCCAATTACTGAAAAGTTCGGTTTATTGCACCCACAAGAAGGAGTGGTAAATGGCCACTTTAAAGTAGAGGGAGATAACAAACAAATCCGCATAGATAACCTACGCATCGGTGTTTCAAAAGTGTTGACAGATGATAGGTTCACACCGGAAATTGCGCGTAATTTTTTAGTAGCAGACATGATTACGGGCTTTGGTGTGGCTGAAGCGGTGCGGCATTTTTACAGCATTTGGGGTGGCAATGTGGTGAACAAAAGAGCCATCATTCAAGGTTGGGGAAATGTAGGTGCTGCAGCTGCTTATTACTTGAGTTTATATGGTGTTATCATTGTAGGTATCATTGATAGAAATGGTGGTTTGGTGAAACCTGCCGGGTTGAGTAAAGAAGAGATAAAAGATTTGTTCTTAACCAAGCAAGGGAACACTTTGGTTCACCCAGAAATGTTGAGTTATGAGGAAGTGAATGAGAAAATATGGGAGGTAGGTGCCGAAATATTTGTGCCTGCTGCCGCTTCGCGTTTGGCAACTCAGGAGCAAATTGATAATATGATCGACAATGATTTGGAGGTAATAAGTTGTGGTGCCAATGTGCCATTTGCTGATCAAGAAATATTCTTAGGTCCTATTGCCAATTATACCGACGACCATGTGGCTATTATCCCAGATTACATTGCTAATTGCGGTATGGCGCGCGTATTTGCCTATTGCATGAGCAATGATGTGGTTGATTTGAGCGATGAAGCTATTTTTAAAGATACTTCCAAAACCATATGGCAAGGAATGATGCGTTTGCATCAGTTTAACCCTAAGCAAAAAGGTTTGTTGAAGAAGGGTTTAGAAATGGCTTTAGTGAACCTAGTTTAATTTAAACAAATATGGATCTTAGTTTTCTAAATGAACAATTCCTCAGTAATACCTATTGGAAATGGGCTACTTGGGGTTTAATTCTTTTGGGAACAATTGTGTTCAATCATTTATTGGCTAGGTTGGTTTCAAAACTTACTTACCGTGTTTTTAAAAATGTTTCGAGGGCACAATATTATGATGAGTTCAATAGGTTGTTCCATCAACCTTTTGTGCAACTCATCAATATCATTGCACTATATTTAGCCTTTTCGCAACTTACCTTTCCAATGGAGTGGGAGCTGGTAAAGGTGGATGAGTTTGGTATTCGTTGGATCATCCATAAATTTTTGGTGGTGGTAGTAATTTGGACCATTACCAATTTGTTCTTAAAATCAACGCTGTTTTTAGAGTATGTTTACCACAACCTAGAAAATTCAAAAATTAGCAAGGACCTAGCCACTTTTTTAAGGGAGCTTACTCGCGTATTAATATATATCATCAGCTTTTTTGCCATACTTGGTAAGGCGTTTGAGATAGACATTACAGCGCTCATTGCAGGTTTAGGAATTGGCGGTTTGGCCATTGCTTTGGCGGCTCAAGATACACTGGCAAATTTAATTGGTTCTTTCATTATTTACCTCGACAAACCTTTCCAAGTTGGCGAGCTTATTGAGTTAGGAGAAGTAAAAGGTGTAGTAGAAAAAATTGGGTTCAGAACAACCCGCATTCGTACTTTAGATCGTTCTTTATTGATTGTTCCAAACAAGAAAATCATTGATTCGAACCTAAATAATATTACCCAAAGTTCGCAACGCAGGGTGAGGTTTAATCTGTCTTTGACTTATCATAGTGAGGCAAAAAACATTCTTGGAATTATTGAGGATGTGAAAAAAGCCATTTTGGAGGAGTCGCCAATGACTGCGGAAGACATGACCGTTCGCTTTTCAGATTTTGATGCCAGCTCTTTGGTGCTGATTGTGATTTATTACGTTAATTCCAACGAATACGATGAAATGATAGCTGTTAAGGAGAAAATCAATATCAAAATCATGGAAATTGTGAAACGCCACGATTGCCAATTTGCATTCCCTTCACAAACGGTTTATTTGTCAAAATAGCCTTCGGCAATCCTAAAATTTTCCCTACCTTTGCTGTTCCTTTTATGAGTGATCCAATAAAACATGAGTGTGGAATCGCATTGATTCGCCTCCTTAAGCCGCTTAGTTTCTACGAAGAAAAGTATGGCTCAGCGCTATACGGATTAAAAAAGCTTTACCTATTAATGGAAAAGCAACACAACCGCGGGCAAGATGGTGCCGGTGTGGGTGTGATTAAATTTGACCCTGAACCAGGTGAGTCTTTTATCTACAGACAACGTGCCAATGGCAGCAGTGCTATTGCCGAAATCTTTGATAAAATAAATTCTAAAATAGCTAAATCGGGCACTAAAGAGCAAGTTAAAGACAGCGATTACTTAAAGAAAAATGCACCCTTTGTTGGCGAGTTGCTATTAGGTCATTTGCGCTATGGCACCCATGGTGGCAATAGCAAAGACCTTTGCCATCCTTTCATCAGAGAAAACAATTGGATGAGCCGTAACCTCATGCTCGCGGGTAATTTTAACCTCACCAATGTAGATGAGTTATTTGAACTCTTAATAGAATTAGGTCAGCACCCCAGAGAAAAAGCCGATACAGTTACCATGCTCGAAAAAATGGGCCACTTTTTGGATGAAGAAGTACAAAGAAACTTTACCAGATTTAAATTAGAAGGTCATTCCAATAGAGATATCAGCCATATCATGAGTCAGCATGTAAATGTTGAGTCTATTTTAAAACGCTCTTTGAGAGATGCAGATGGAGGTTATGTAATGGCCGGAATGTTAGGTCATGGCGATGCTTTTGTGGTGCGCGATCCTAACGGTATTCGTCCGTGCTTTTATTATAAAAATGATGAAGTGGTGGTGGTTACCAGCGAAAAGCCAGCTATCATGACCGGCTTTAATATTGCTTACAACGATATCAAAGAACTTGGTTTAGGAAATGCAATTATCATCAAGAAAAATGGTGATGTGCAGGAAGTTAATATCCAAGAAGCTGGAGACCGTAAATCTTGTTCATTTGAGCGCATTTATTTCTCTCGTGGCAATGACCGTGAGATTTATAAAGAACGCAAAATGTTGGGTCATTTATTGGCCGATAAAATTATGAAAGCGGTGAATTATGATTATGCAAACACCGTTTTCTCTTATATTCCAAATACTGCCGCAGTAGCCTTTTATGGCATGATGGAAGGTGTAAATGAAATTTTGGATCATTGGAAGTTGGATCAAATAGTAAAATTAGGAGCCAAGGCCGATGCATCAAAAATAAAGGCCATACTTTCTGTTCATTCTCGCAGGGAGAGATTGGCTGTTAAAGATGCCAAGCTTAGAACTTTTATTACCGATGATGCCCACCGCGAAGACATGGTGGCGCACGTTTACGATGTTACTTATGGTTTAATCAATAACAGGGTTGATACCTTGGTGGTGATTGATGATTCCATTGTTCGTGGAACAACTTTAAAGACCAGCATCCTCAGAATATTAGACAGATTGCATCCTAAGAAAATTATTATTGTTTCCTCTTCTCCTCAAATTCGTTACCCAGATTGCTACGGAATTGACATGAGTAGGATGAAAGATTTTGTGGCATTTCAAGCAATGGTTTCATTGTTAAAAAGCAATAAAAAGGAGCACTTACTTACGGAGGTTTACAATAAATGCAAGGCCCAAGAAGAGTTGCCTAAAGAGGACATGGAGAATTATGTGCAAGAACTCTATGCGCAATTTACCGATGATGAAATTAGTGCACGTATTGCCGAAATAGTAACGCCAGACGATATTGATGCCGAGGTGGATGTATTGTATCAGAGCATTGATAATTTGCATATTGCTTGCCCCAATCATTTAGGCGATTGGTATTTTAGTGGCGATTACCCAACCCCAGGAGGAAATAAGGTGGTAAATAAAGCGTTTATCAATTATATGGAAGGTAATTCGGCTCGAGCCTATTAATTTTACAGCATGATTTTACGCAGCGAAAACCTAGTAAAGCGATACAAAAAAAGAACCGTGGTGGATCATGTTTCCATTGAGGTAAATCAAGGTGAAAGCGTTGGTTTATTGGGGCCAAATGGTGCAGGAAAAACTACCACTTTTTACATGACGGTAGGTTTAATAAAACCAGATGAAGGAGATATCTACCTCAATGATGAAAAAATAACCCACTTACCCATGTACAAGCGTGCTCAAAAGGGCTTGGGATATTTGGCTCAAGAGGCATCTATCTTTAGAACATTGAGTGTAGAAGACAATATAAAGGCAGTTTTGGAAATGACTAAATTATCCAAAATTGAACAAGCAGAAAAGCTAGAAACATTGTTGGAAGAGTTCGGTCTGAACCGAGTGAGAACCAGCATGGGAAATGTGCTCAGTGGCGGCGAGCGCAGAAGAACAGAGATTGCTAGGGCCTTGGCAGTAAACCCAACTTTTATTTTATTGGATGAACCTTTTGCAGGTATTGACCCAATTGCGGTTGAGGATATTCAGCAAATTGTAGCCAAGTTAAAACACAAAAACATTGGTATCTTAATTACCGATCACAATGTACACGAAACGCTATCAATTGTAGATAGAGCTTATTTGTTGTTTGAAGGCAAGATCTTAAAAGGCGGCACAGCCCAAGAATTAGCCGACGACGAAATGGTAAGGAAAGTTTACCTCGGGCAAAATTTTGTGCTCAGATAAATATTTTTTTGTAGTTTGCATATTGCTTTTTAAAAAGAATAAAACCTAAAAGTATGAAAAAATTTATAGCCGTACTCAGTTTAGCAGCCATTTTATCTGCTTGTAATGATGATCCAAAATTAAATCAACAAGAAGAAACTGCAGTTGAAAATCAATTGAGCTCTGATCAAAAAGCAATGGACTCATTGGAAGCAGCCATTCAAGCTCAAATGGATGAAATCAATACCGATAGTGTTGAGATGGATAGTTTGTAGGCAAAAATTTAAATTCTAAGAAATTTCTTGTTCGAACCATTGAAATTCTTATTTTTGCCCCTCGCTAAACCAATTAGCAGGGCCTATAGCTCATTCGGTTAGAGCATCTGACTCATAATCAGGGGGTGCCTGGTTCGATCCCAGGTGGGCCCACAAAATCAGTGTGAGTGTGAGCGCGAGAGCGAAACACTCACGTTGGTTTTTCCTCCAGTCGCTTTTTTAAATGCTTACTGTAATATTCTTTTTTAAGTAGTAATAAATTCAATGTTGTAAAGACTGCTGCAAGCATCATTTTTTTTATCTTAAATCATTGCTCCAGAGGTTTTATCAAATGATGCTTGTTTAAAATGTGATTTAAACAATTTCTTTTTCCTTATAATTGTTATATTTTTAATTTCACTAATCTATTATGAAACGTGTAACAGGCTTAGGTGGTGTGTTTTATAAGGCAAAGGACAAACAAGGTTTATTGGCTTGGTATAAAAAACACCTTCAAATTTCTGCGGAAGAATGGGGAGCTGTTTTTGCACCAAAAGACTTTTTGCAAATACATCCAAATGGTTATCAGGTTTGGAGCCTGTTTCCGGCCGATACAGATTACTTTGGGCCTTCCACCTCTTCGTTTATGCTTAATTTTACGGTAGAAGATTTGGATTCCTTATTGCCAATTTTGAAGTCGGAAGGAGTGGTTGTGATGGATAAAACTGAGGAAAGTGAATTTGGTAAATTTGGCTGGATACTCGACTTGGAAGGCAATAAAATTGAATTGTGGGAGCCCCCAATAAGCAAATAATATATGATAACTTGGTTTGAAATTCCGGTGAATGATATTCACAGAGCAATGGCATTTTATGAGAAATTTTTGGAGGCCAATATTAATTTTCAAGATATGGGCGATTTAAAAATGGCAATTTTAGGTGGGCAACAAGGGGCTTTGGTTCAGCACAATGCTTACAAGCCTAGCTATGCAGGCGTAATGATGTATTTGAATGCGCATTTACCTATAGTAGAACAAATGGCCTTGGCCGAGCAATTGGGTGGTAGAATTTTACGTCCTGCCGCGCTCATTAGCGAAGACTTTGGCTATACAGGCATTATTGAGGATACAGAAGGTAATAGAATTGGAATTCATTCACGACAGTAAAGTATGAAGCCTAACTTTAAATGG
>CAMCJW010000178.1 GCA_945875195.1 Chitinophaga pinensis
ATGATTTGCGCTATGCAATAGATGCCAATAAAATCATGAATGACCTCGGCTGGGAGCCAAGCTTGCAATTTGAAGAAGGCATTGAAAAAACAATTAATTGGTACTTGGAAAACCAGGAATGGATGGATGAGGTAACTAGCGGAAATTACGCTAAATACTATGATCAAATGTATGTGGGAAGGTAGCAAGTCGTTGGTTTTTAGTTATTATTATGCGGAATTTTAGAAAATTGGAAGTTTGGACAGAAGCTATTGATCTTACCAAAGATATTTATAGTTTCAAAGAGTGTTTGCCAAAATCAGAAATTTACGGACTTTCTAGTCAAATATGTAGGGCAGTTATTTCAATTTCTTCTAATTTAGCCGAAGGTTGTTCAAGAAATTCGGAGAAAGAATTTATTAGATTCATAGAAATTGCAATTGGTTCCGCTTTTGAAGTTGAGAGTTTACTTATAGTTTCAAAAGAACTAGAATTGGCAAAAAATTTTGATTACCAGCCAATTTTTGAGAAACAAGAAAAACTTCAAAAAAAAACCAATGCACTTAGAAATCATTTTGCTAACATTGTTAAGAATTAATTTACCAAAAACAAAAGACTAAAATCCAAAGACATTTTCAAATGAAAGGAATAATATTAGCTGGCGGAAGCGGCACGAGATTGCATCCATTGACCATTGCAGTAAGCAAACAATTAATGCCTGTTTATGATAAGCCAATGATTTATTACCCATTGAGCACTTTGATGCTTGCTGGAATTAGGGAAATTTTGATTATTTCTACTCCTCATGATTTACCAGGATTTAAAAAGTTGTTGGGTGATGGCTCTCAAATTGGTTGTAGGTTTGAATACGCAGAACAACCTTCGCCAGATGGTTTGGCCCAAGCTTTTGTTATTGGAGCTGATTTTATAGGCAGAGATAAAGTTGCTTTGGTATTAGGCGACAATATTTTTTATGCTGCCGGTTTGAGCCAATTATTGCAAAGCAACAATAATCCAGAAGGTGGCGTGGTTTTTGCCTACCATGTAAACGACCCTGAAAGATATGGTGTAGTGGAGTTTGATGAATTTATGCGCGCTTTGAGCATAGAAGAAAAACCAGCAGTACCTAAATCCAACTATGCGGTGCCTGGTTTATACTTTTATGACAATAGCGTGGTTGAAATTGCTAAAAACATCAAACCAAGTGCACGTGGTGAATATGAAATTACCGACGTAAATAAAGTATATTTAGCAGCTGGAAAACTAAAAGTTGGCGTATTACAAAGAGGAACTGCATGGTTAGACACAGGTACTTTTGAATCGCTGATGCAAGCTGGCCAATTTGTGCAAGTTATTGAAGAACGCCAAGGTTGGAAAATAGGTTGCATTGAAGAAGTTGCATTTAGAATGGGTTGGTTAGATAAAGCTGGTGTTGAAAGAGAAGCTCAGAAATATATCAAAAGTGGGTATGGCAAATACTTGATGAATTTGGTGAAGTAATTTTAATTCAGAATTAAATAACAATATAAGTAAGAATAAAATTAATAATAGTAAAGATGAACGTACAACATGAGGCCTTGAAAAAATTTGGCTATCAAATTAATTATGCTATTGAAAATTATAGCAACCACGGTTTGGCAGCCAATCAGTTTTCTAATGTTTTAATTGGTGGTTTAGGTGGCAGTGGTATTGGTGGTAGAATTACCAAAACCATTTTTATGAATGAGTTTCCTATACCTGTTGAAGTTATAGCAGACTATACTATACCTGCTTATGTGAATGAAAAAACATTGGTGATTCTTGGATCATATAGTGGCAACACGGAAGAAACTTTGGCCATGTTTGATGCAGTGAAAGAAAAAGGCAGTCAAATGATTATTTTAACCGGTGGTGGCAAAATAGGTGAATTAGCAAAACAACATAACCTCAAAACTTATTGGATAGAATTAGGATTTCAACCAAGAATGGCTTTGGGCTTTTCGCTTACTTATTTGGTTCAAATCTTTGGTGAGTTAATGGGCAAGGAAGTTAAAGGTGAGTTGCAAGACATTGTAAAATTGTTTGAAGACAATACCCCCTATTATGATGATGGCATGGATGTTTTTGAATCTATTAAAAGCAAGGCTAAATCAAAATTTGTGGTTTTGAGTGATGCGCAATTTGAAGCTGTTGCCACAAGGTTTGCCCAGCAAGTACAAGAGAATGCAAAACATGAATGCTTTACCCATGTTGTTCCAGAACATAACCACAATGTGATAGAAAGTTATTATGGCACATTAGATACCGTTTTCTTCTTTTTGAACTCAAACTCAAATGTGAGGGTTGGGTCAAGATTTGAATTTTTAACTGGATTATTGGAAGTTGAAAATCATAAGATAATTGAAATTGGTGTAGAACAATTTACTTTGGCATCAGTTTACCAAACCATTCATAGGTTAGATTGGATTAGTTTATTGATGGCTGACTATAGAAAAGTAGATTCATTGAATGTACCAAATATTGCTTCGTTAAAAGAGTTTTTAGAGAAAGTATAGTTTGGGATTCTTTAACAACATATTTAAGAAAAAAGGCGTAGAAGAAAATGAAGCTACGCCTTTTATTAATCCAATTGAAGTTGAGTTTCACTCTCACCTTATTTTTGGAGTAGATGATGGTTGTGAAACCATAGAACAAAGTATAGAACTCCTGAAAGGATTTGCCAAACTTGGCATGCGAAAAGTTATTACTACACCCCACGTGATGTCTGATTTCTACAAAAACAGTAAGGAAAATGTATATCCTAAGAGAGATTTAATTAGACAAAGATTAGTCGAAGAAAATATCAATATTGAGTTTGAAGCGGCAGCTGAATATATGATTGATGATGGTTTTGAGAAAAAGATTGCTGCAGGAAACTTGCTTACTTTTGGACCAGAAGGCAAACATATTTTGTTTGAGTTACCATTTATGACTGAGCCACCCAATTTGAATAATTGCCTTTTTGAATTACAAATTGCTGGATACAAACCAGTATTGGCTCATCCTGAGCGCTATTTATATTATGCCAACGACCATGAAAAATACATAGCACTTAAAGAAAGAGGTATTTTATTTCAATTAAATATGCTTTCTGGCTTAGGTTATTATTCAAAACCAGTTGCAGATGCCACTCAATTCTTGGTTAAAAATAAACTTATTGACTTAGTAGGCTCAGATACTCACCATATTAAGCATATGCAACTATTGCCAGGTGCCATAAACCATAAAATATACAGAGAAGTTTGCGAGGCCGAATTATTAAATAATTATTTATAAATGGCCGATTAACTTTGTAGCATGATTAAGAAAGCATTGCTATTGATTCTCCTAGTTTGGTTCTCGGTTCAAACCGAAACCTTTGCAACTACATTTAAAGAAACTGAAGCTAAAGGAAATGAAATTATTCAACTCTTTGTAGCCAAAAAGTTTTTTCTCATAGAGGCCAAAGTAAATTCAGTTTATAAAGAAAGCTACTCAAGGTTTGTGCTTGAAAAAGACTGGGAAGAACTTATAGGTACATATGGCAAGTACATGAGTGCAAAGCCTGTTCACTATGATGTTTCGCCCTATTATACCTTCATTGCTTTCAAAATAAATTTCGAATACCTACCCTATATTTTTAACGTAAGTTTTAATGAAAAGGGTGAAATTATCTATATATCTTTTATGGCTGCCCATAAAATGTATGTTGCTCCAGATTATTGTGATGTGAGTAAATTTTTGGAAAGAAAAATTACCATTACCAATGGCATTTATGAAATGCCAGGAATATTAAGTACGCCCAATGATGTTGCAAAAGCTCCTTTAATTATTATTTTGGTAGAGGCCGGCCCAACAGATAAGGATGGCGCTTATGAAGAAAATAAGCCTTATAAAGATATTGCTTGGGGTCTATCTAGTAAAGGATTTGCCGTATTTAGATACGAAAAGCGAAGTAACAATTTTGGCATTTATATGGCCAAAGATAAAGGTGCATATGAAAAATTTACCCCGAGGGAGGATTTATTGGATGATTTGTATAGAGTAATTGATTCTCTTAAAACCTTAACAGATGTTGACCCCACAAAAATATACTTATTGGGGCATGGTCAAGGTGGAATGCTAGCACCCTTAGTTGCCAAAGAAAGAGACGATATAGCAGGAATTATTATGATGGGTGCCAATGCAAAAAAAACCCAGGAAATGATGATAGATCAATATGCTTATTTGAGTACAGTTACCCCAAATAAAAAAGCAGAATACGACCAACAAACCATCAATGCAAAACGTAGTTTGGATAAAAAACTCAATCCACTCATCGAGCACAGCAAAATGCCTTATGAAGTGCAAGCAACCTATTGGATTTGGCTCAATAATTACAAGCACGTAGAAATTGCCAAAAAGCTAAGTAAACCTATTTTACTATTGCACGGCGATAGAGATTACCAAACCAATATGGAGAATTACGAAATTTGGCAAAAAGCACTTAGTAAAAATAAAAACGCTACCTTAATTCATTACCCAAAATTAAATCACTTGTTCTATTCTGGAGATGTTCAATCTACTTATAGCGAATATTATTTAAAAAGCAATATCCCTGATTATGTTGTAACCGACATTATTAACTGGCTTTCAACTCAATATAAATGATAGGCTCCTAGTAATTTTACCTTCATAAATAACCCAATTATTCTATCTTCGCGCAAAAATCAACGAAGCTATTATGAATGCGTTTTCTTATATTTCTAATGCCGATGTGTCGGCCATTGATCAATTACACCAGCAATATTTGTTAAATCCAGAATCGGTTGATTTTGGCTGGCAAAAATTCTTTGAAGGATTTGACTTTGGTTACAAACAACAATTTGGCAAAAATGGCACCACAGCTATTTCAGAAGATGCTTTAAAAGAAATTAACGTTTTGAACCTAATACAAGGTTACAGAATGCGCGGACATTTGTTTACCAAAACCAATCCCGTTAGAGAGAGAAGACGTTATGAGCCTAGCTTAGATATCAGCAATTTTGGTTTACAAGCTGCAGATTTAGAAAAAACCTTCCAAGCCGGAACAGAGCTAGGAATGGGAGCTGCCAAGTTAAAAGACATCATTGCACTGTTGGATCAAACCTATTGCCAAAGCATTGGCGCAGAATTTATGTTTGTGCGTGAACCACAAAAATTAGATTGGCTCAAGAAGAAAATGGAGGGTGCTAAAAACACACCCCTATTAAACATTGAAGAAAAACGAAAAATTCTTGGCAAGTTGAACCAAGCTAGTATTTTCGAAAATTTTCTACACACCAAATTTGTTGGTCAGAAACGCTTTAGTTTAGAAGGATTAGAAACACTTATTCCTGCATTGGATTTTGTCATTGAATATGGTGCAGATTTAGGAGTAGAAGAGTTTGTACTGGGTATGGCTCATCGAGGTAGGTTAAATGTTTTAGCAAATATTTTGAATAAAACCTACGACGAAATATTCAAAGAATTTGAAGGTAAATCTGCCGAAGATGATGGAATTTTTGAGGGTGATGTAAAATACCACATGGGTTACTCTAGTGAAATAAAAACAAGCAATGGCAAAAAAGTTATCTTAAGTTTAAGTCCAAACCCATCGCATTTAGAAACGGTAAACCCTGTGGTAAAAGGCATAACACGGGCCAAAATGGAGCGCAAATACCAGAATGATATAGATAAAATTGCACCAATATTGATTCATGGAGACGCATCAGTTGCTGGTCAAGGTATTGTTTATGAAGTGCTGCAAATGGCCGGTTTAGCAGCTTACTCAGTAGGTGGATGTATCCATATTGTTACCAATAACCAAATTGGTTTCACCACCAACTACACCGATGCAAGAACTTCAACCTATTGTACCGATGTGGCCAAAACCACATTGAGTCCGGTTTTTCATGTGAATGCAGATGATGTTGAAGCGGTAGTATATACGGTTAAGCTAGCCATGGAATACCGCCAGGAATTTAATAGCGATGTGTTTATTGATTTATTGGGTTATAGAAAATACGGCCACAATGAAGGCGATGAACCAAGGTTTACGCAACCAGTTTTATACAAAGCCATTGCTGCTCATTCAAACCCAAGAGAACTATACAATAAAAAGTTAATGGCCAGCGGCAGCGTAGAAGCTGAACTTGCCAAGGAAATGGAAACTTCCTTCAGGACTTTATTACAAGAAAAATTAGAGAAATCTAAAGTTGCAAAACCAGCCAAAGTAAAGAACTTTGTTAAAGATATTTGGGATGATTTTAGACCCGCCAAACAGGAAGATTTTGA
>CAMCJW010000179.1 GCA_945875195.1 Chitinophaga pinensis
TTAAACAAAAAACCTCAACCCGCGGCATCTTGGTGCCGGTAGGACAAGTCGCGACTTGTCCGTACATATGTGATTACCCGGGTAGATTCCAATAGGCACAAAAAAAATCCCGAGGCTTTAGCCTCAGGATTTTTTTACTCGGATTTCTCCCTACTCACACTCCAACTCAATCCTGATTTAGTAGTCCATTCCGCCCATTCCACCTGGCATTCCGCCACCCATTGGAGCTGGGTTATTTTCTTTTTCTTCTGCTAAAATACACTCAGTTGTTAAAATCATGGCAGCAACTGAAGCAGCATTTTGCAGAGCAATACGGCTCACTTTAGTTGGGTCAATAACACCTGCAGCAATTAGGTTTTCATAAACCTCTGTACGTGCATTGTAACCATAGTCATCTTTACCTTCACGTACTTTGTTTACCACAACGCTTCCTTCGCCACCAGCATTGGCAACAATTTGGCGCAATGGCTCTTCAATAGAACGTTTGATAATTGCAATACCAGTAGTCTCATCTTCGTTGGCACCTTTAAGGTCTTCCAATGCACTAATTGCTCTGATGTAAGCAACACCACCACCAGCAACAATACCTTCTTCAACAGCAGCACGAGTTGCATGCAATGCATCGTCAACACGGTCTTTCTTTTCTTTCATTTCAACTTCAGAAGCAGCACCGATGTAAAGAACCGCAACACCACCAGCTAATTTAGCCAAACGCTCTTGCAATTTTTCTTTGTCGTAATCAGAAGTAGTATTTTCAATTTGAGCTTTAATTTGGTTCACTCTAGAAGTAATATCTTCTTTGGTTCCAGCACCGTTGATAATAGTTGTATTGTCTTTATCGATGGTGATTTTTTCTGCTCTACCAAGGTAAGTAATATCTGCGTTTTCTAATTTGAATCCGCGCTCTTCGCTAATAACAGTTCCACCAGTTAAGATTGCAATGTCTTCCAACATAGCTTTTCTTCTATCGCCAAAACCTGGAGCTTTAACAGCAGCAATTTTTAATGAACCACGAATTTTATTTACTACCAAAGTAGCCAATGCTTCACCTTCTAAATCTTCGGCAATTATCACCAAAGGTTTTCCAGTTTGAACCACTAACTCCAAAATAGGTAGCAATTCTTTCATGCTAGAAATTTTCTTGTCGTAGATTAAGATGAATGGGCTTTCTAATTCAGCTTCCATTTTCTCTGCATTGGTAACAAAATATGGAGAAAGGTAACCTCTATCAAATTGCATACCTTCCACAGTTTTTACCTCTGTTTCTGTGCCTTTAGCTTCTTCAACAGTGATAACACCTTCTTTTCCAACTTTAGCCATTGCATCAGCAATTAACTTTCCAATTACTTCATCGTTGTTTGCACTGATGGTAGCAACTTGTTGGATTTTTTTGTTATCGTCGCCCACTTGTTGTGATTGACTTTTTAAGCTATCAACAACAGCAGTAACAGCTTTGTCGATACCACGTTTTAAATCCATAGGATTTGCACCCGCAGCAACATTCTTTAATCCTGCAGTTACAATTGCTTGAGCCAAAACAGTTGCAGTTGTAGTACCATCACCTGCTTGATCAGCAGTTTTAGACGCTACTTCTTTTACCATTTGAGCACCCATGTTTTCAATTGGGTCTTTCAATTCAATTTCTTTCGCAACAGAAACACCATCTTTGGTCACTTGTGGTGAACCAAATTTTTTGTCGATTACTACATTTCTACCTTTAGGACCTAAGGTTACTTTTACGGCGTTAGCCAAAGCATCTACACCACGTTTTAATCCTTCGCGGGCATCTACACTATACGATATTTTTTTTGACATAATATTTGATTTATTTTTTGTGAATGAATGCGAAAATTAAATAGTGGCAAAAATGTCACTTTCACGCATAATGAGGTAGTCGTTTCCTTCTACGCTAATTTCTGTACCTGCATACTTACCATAAAGAACAACATCTCCTGCTTTTACAGCTGGTTTGTTTCCTTTTTCATCAACTTCACTTACCGAGATAACAGTGCCTCTTTGAGGTTTTTCCTTGGCGGTATCAGGAATAATAATGCCTGATGCTGTTTTTTCTTCTGCTGGGGCAGGCAAAACAATGACTCTGTTTTGGGTTCCTGCGATTGGTTTTAATGTTACTGACATATACTTTTTTTGATTTGTTTTTATTAAGAACAATCAGGTTTTAGCGAAAGTTATGCCAAGTGAAAAATGCTGACAGTTTTTCATCTTTTTGCCAATTGGGGAGGTTTAGCCTTGACAAGAAAGCCCAATTTTTAACCTATTTTTGTTTGGTGGGGGCAACCTAGGTATAAAAATAACTGACTACTCATTAAGATTACCAAGCATGTTATACAACGAATCCAACATCATTAAAGGTTGTTTGGCAGGCGAGAGAGCCAGTCAAAAGGCTTTGTATGAGCATTTTGCTGGAAAAATGTTGGGTGTTTGTATGCGGTATGCAAAGGATCGTGCGGAGGCTGAGGATATGTTGCAAGAAGGATTCTTAAAAGTTTTTCAAGGCATGCCCAAATTTAAATTTGAAGGCAGTTTTGAAGGATGGGTAAGAAGAATTATGGTATACAATGCTATAAATCACTATAAACATAGGAGTCGCCAATTTCAGGAGGATTTGGATCAGGAGAATTATGATACCGGCTTTAACGACAATATTCTAGAGAAAATTTCTGCCAAGGAAATTGTTGCATTGATCCAGCACATGCCCGAAGGTTATAGGGTAATCTTTAACTTGTATGCCATTGAAGGTTATTCGCACAAAGAAATAGCAGAAAAATTAAGTATCGCTGTAGGAACCAGTAAATCGCAATATTCCCGTGCCAAGCAGCATATGCAGGGATTATTGGCCAAACATTATCAGATTTTAAATGAGCCCTTTGAAGAAGCCAAATAGTTTTGAAGAGAAGTTGAAGGATCAACTTGATGGAATGGAATGGAAGCCATCGGAATCCTTGTGGAATCGTATTGAGCAAAATATGAGTGCAGATTCTTTTGAGCCAAGCATCCAAGGCAAACTAGATAATTACGAAGTTAAGCCTACAGAAAAAGTGTGGGAAAATGTAGAAGCACAATTACCAGAATCTCGTCGCAAAAAAGGTCTTTTCTGGTTTGGTTCTATTGCACTTTTGTTGCTGGCAACTTTTGGTGCAGGTTATTGGTTCAATCATATTTCTGAACCAAAATCTATTGCATCGGTTCAAACCAATGAAAGTGAAAGTAAATTGTTACCTACTATAAATGATGATTATAGTGAAGTAGTTAATACTACGCCCAAAAAGGCGCCAAAGGGCTATTTGCTTTCAGGTCCAAAAGCAACTACAAATTCGAGCAATGGTAAGAATTCAAACAAAGCAAACAACAAACAGCGTAAGTTAACTAATCCCGCAACATCAATTGCTGAAGCAGAGTTGGTTCAAACCGAAACCCCTAAAACAAATAATGCTAAAGCAATTAGTAAAGTTAACACACCTAAAAAAGCTAAGGTCAATATCAAAAAAATAACTGCCGCCAGTGCCAATGTTTACAGTAGTTCTGAAGGTATTACCCCGCCAACAGGTATTGATAATAATTCGAATAGCATTGCAAACTTAAATGGTAATAACAATGCTTCAAGCCCTGCTCAATCAGAATTAAAGCAAAACCTCGATGTGGCATCTAATGCTGTCCCCAAAGATGCGATTGCTAAAGCAGATACTAGTGCTAAGCCGTCTGAACCAAAAGTTATTCCAGAAACAGCAAATTTTCAGTCGGGCGTGAAAGATACTTTTGAAGAAAATAATGTGTTTAGAGGCTCAAGTTACATTGCCCCAGAAGAATCTTTTACCAAATTTTCTCTAAGTGTATATGCAGGTTTGCATGTGAGTTTTATGAATTTAACCATGCCTAATTCCTCTAATTACGACCTTCAAAAATCGTATGATTTACGCAACGAAATGGAGAGTCCGGGTTTGGATTTTGCAGGCGGTTTGTTAATGAATTACCATTTTGGAAAAGGTTGGTTTGCCAGCACAGGTATTGGTATTGTGGGTTTTCAGCAAACTGTTAAGTTTAATGTTTTGCCTGCCAATCAAACCAATCCGAGTTATGTGCAGGCCAAAAATTTGTACGTAAATTTAAATGATTCTATAATAGCTGGAAACGCCAATACACTCGAAAATAAATACAGTTTCACAGAAATTCCACTTTGGGTTGGTTACCAGTTTAAATCGGAGGCTGATGTGCACATAGAGTTAATGGGAGGGGTAAGCTATGGTAGGTTAAATTTGGTAAATGCTTATATGACCGATCCTGGTTGCATTGGCATTTTGGTAGTAAATGACAAGGAGTCGTTTCCCCAGTTCAAGAATGTGTTTTTTGCAAGTTTTGCGCCTTCAGTTGTGTTTAAGTTGAATAGCTCTGTAGAATTAGGCATTATGCCCAATGCTAAAATTGCTTTAAACAATATGGTTAAAAATGATCAATGGGTTCAGCAAAGACCAGCATTAATAGGATTAAATTTTAGCTTGAGAAAGCACTTTTAAAAGAGAATGTTCATTTAACAAGGGTTTGTTATTGATTACCGCGCCTTTTAGCTACTCCTTTGAGCAGATAATAGGCATAAAAAAAGCCATCTTATGAAAATAAGATGGCTTTTTTATGAATGCTTTTTAATTATTGAGCAGCTGGTTGTTCAGTTGTTTGAGCTGGTTGAGGAGCAGCAGGTGCCGCTGGTACAGCTTGTTCTTCAATATTTGATTTGATTCTAGATTCGTTCATGCCTTCAGTGCTAGCAGCAGACGGACGAAAGAAGTTAGACATCAAAGACAATGTAATAAGTGCAACAGCCATAACCCAAGTAGCTTTTTCAACTACATCTGTGCTACGTTTAACACCCATTATCTGACTTGGAGCAACAAAATTTGCCGCAATACCACCTTTTGGATTTTGAATCAAAACCAATAATGTAAGTAACAAACAAGCTACTACAATTAAAATTAAAATTACTGTTAACATATTATTCTATATTATTTGCTGATTTAATCTGTAAAATCAGGCCTGCGAAATAAGACATTTTTTCGGGAAATTGCAACCCTAATTTTTCATACATCAAAATTGCCTTTTTATGCAGCCCTTGGCGGGTATAAATTTGAGCCAAGGTTTCACTTACAATCTCATCGCTTTCTTCTGCACTTTGTTTAGCCATATTGCTTGGGCTATAAAAAGCGCTCTTGTGCCTAGCAATACTCGGATTTTCTCGGATAAATTTATCTAGAATTGACTCAACTGTATTTGGTTCACGTTGTATTTTTGGAGCAGGTAAATCTGCAATTTTTGTTTTCACCTCTATAGGTGGAAGCTCAATTTCATTGGGAGGTATAGCTTTTTTTGATAAAGTTATTGCAGGTTGAGCCATTGTTATATTAGCTTTTGGCGTTTCATCTATTGCTTTTTCAACAGGTTTTTTGCTAGCAAATGGGGCAGTCCATTCTGGGGTATGTGTTGATTTTACTTCAAAAATACCATAAAAGTCAGATTCAAAAATACCTTCATTATAAGATACTTGCGCGTATAAAGGAGCTAAATAGGTATTTACTTCATAATCTTGCAGGCTTTGAAGTCTGTTGTTTAGATGTATTTGCTCAATTTGTGCCTCCTCATTTTTTTCTGCCGGAGTCAAATTTTCTTGATCAGGTATTTCAGTTTTTGAAATTGCTTCAATGGCTTTTGATGCTATTTGCTTAAAGATAATAGCTTGTGCAATTTCTTCTGGGCTCGGCAAATGACTATGAATTTCGTTTCCAAGTGAATTGCTTGCTTTAATTGACAAATCATTTTTAAATGCAGAAACAAATTCTTGGTCTTCAATGGCAGGTATAACAATCTTTTCTAAAATTGGTGTAACCATTATCTCATTCACCGCAGGCTTTTCTTCAATAGATTCAGCAACAGGTACAACTTGTTCTTTTTGTGCAATCCATTTTAAGAAATCACTCTCAAGTTCAGGTGCAGCAATAGTTTCAACAATAGGCGTAATTGGCGCTAAGGGCTGAACTATTTTTTCTTCAAGGGGTTCAGCAATTGGCTCAATAGTTTTATTTGGCGGAAATGTGTCTAAACTAGAAATATCAAATTCAGTTAATACTTCAGATTCATGAACTGTAATGACTGATATAGGCGGGGCTTCAACTGATGAATCTTCCTCAATTGCAGGTTTTTCTTTAGGAATAAATTTTACAAATTTACCTGTTGGTTCTACTAGTTCTTC
>CAMCJW010000180.1 GCA_945875195.1 Chitinophaga pinensis
TGCATTAAAAATTTACCCTTACCAGCAACTGCCATTGCCCTTGATTTGTGCGCTGCTCCTGGTGGTAAGAGCACTTTAATATTGGATGCGTTGCCTAAAGATTCCATGTTGGTCTCCAACGAAATTATTAAAAGTAGGGTCAATGTGCTGCAAGAAAACCTCATTAGGTGGGGTTCGCCAAATTTTGTTGTAACCAATAACGACCCTAAAAATTTTCAGAAAGCGGGAGCTATATTTGATCTCATAGTGGTAGATGCCCCATGCAGTGGCGAAGGCCTGTGGCGCAGAGATGCCAATGCCATCAATGAATGGAGTATGCCCAATGTGCTATTATGCGAAGCAAGGCAAGAGCGCATTTTACAAGATATTTTACCTTGCCTCAAACCAGGAGGATTTCTTATTTATTCAACTTGTACATTCAATGAAATAGAAAATGAAAAACAAGTTGAAAAATTGGTTTTGGATCAAACCGTAAAGCCCTACCCAATAAACATACCCAATGATTGGCCCTGCAAAAGCAACAACCATTTTCAGTTTAGGTTTTTGCCTCATTTGGTAAAAGGAGAAGGACTTTTTATGGCAGTGCTGCAAAAGCCGAATGTCCAAGATGATTCTAACAAGCACCAAAAAAGAGCAGGACTCAATTTTGTTTCCAAGAAATTATTGCCCGAACTCCACACTTGGCTGGCTGATCCATTAGCTTTCGATTATTTTATGGAAAATGATTTTGCGTATGCATTTCCTAAATCGGTGCTTCCAGTTTACGAAATCATTAGAAGCACCCTCTACGTTAAGCATGCTGGTATTTGCATGGGTAAATTTGATAAAAATGGCAAGCTCATTCCAGAACATTCTTTGGCTTTGTCAATTGCTCTTGCACCACAAATTCCAAAATTCGGTTTGAACCGAGATGAGGCCATCAGTTATTTGCAGAAAGGAAACATCAATCCGCCTACCAATAGATTGAATGGCTGGTGTTTGGCGTATTACGAGGGCTTGGTATTGGGCTGGTTAAAGGTATTGCCCAATAGGGTGAACAATTATTTCCCTCCAGAGTATAGGATACTTAAAGATATTCAAATAGGCTAAGGCAAGCTGCCTTAAAAGTGTTACCTTCGCGCCCTAAACATTATTGGGGAAACACCAACATGAAATTTCATTTAAACTTACTAAGAGCTGTAAACAGAGCCATATATACCATTTTTGAGGACGAAAAATACGCGGATAAAGTTTTGGAACGCATCCTAAAATCGAATAATTTATGGGGTGCGCGCGACCGTGCATTTATTGCAGAAAATACTTACGACATGGTACGTTACTGGCGTTTAATTAGAGCTGTGGCTGAGCTTGAAACACATGAGTTGAATGAAACCAATTTATATACTTTGTTTGGAACTTGGCAAGTTTTAAAGGGCGTTTCTTTGCCCAAATGGGAAGAGTTTAAAAACGTAGACGAAAAGAAAGTTGCCCATAACTACAAGATTTTAAAAACCCAAAGAAAAATACTTTATTCTTTCCCCGATTGGTTAGATGATTTGGGTTATGAAGAATTGGGCAAGCAATGGAACAAAGAAGTGGAGGCTTTAAATGAAACGGCTCCAGTGGTTATTAGGGTCAATAATTTAAAAAGTAATAAGGCAGATTTGGCCAAAAGCCTTAGCGAAAAGGGAATTCAAACAGAGGTGGTTCAAGGTTGCAAAGACGCTTTGATACTAAAGCAAAGGCAGAATTTATTTATTACCCCAGAGTTTAAAGAAGGCCTTTTTGAAGTACAAGATGCCTCTTCGCAATTGGTAGCTGAGTTCTTAAAAATTGAGCCAGGAATGCGCATTGTGGATGCCTGTGCTGGTGCAGGTGGTAAAACTTTACACATTGCTTCTATTACCCAAAACAAAGGTAGAATTATTAGCTTAGATACCGAACAATGGAAGTTGGATGAAACCAAGAAACGTGCGCGAAGAGCAGGTGTAAGTAATTTAGAAATTAGGTTAATTGAGGGCAGCAAAACAATGAAAAAGCTTCATGATACCGCTGATCGTTTATTATTGGATGTGCCTTGCAGTGGTTTGGGCGTTATCAAACGTAACCCAGATGCCAAATGGAAATTGAGCCTAGAGTTCATCAATAGACTTAAGGTAATGCAAGCAGAAATTATCCAAGATTACTCTAAAATAGTAAAAGTGGGTGGCAAAATGGTATACGCAACTTGTAGCATTCTTCCTTCCGAGAATCAAGGTCAGGTTGAAACTTTTTTGAAAAACAACCCCAATTATAAATTAGAAGAGGAGAAAATTGTTTTGCCTAGTGAGTCTGGATTTGATGGATTTTACATGGCCAGAATAATAAGAGAGAGCTAATATTTTTACTTTTAATTTATCCATATTTAGCTATTTTTGGCAGGTATATTCGCAAAACCAAACCTACCAATATGTGTTTAAACCGTAATGTTCAATTAGCATTTTTAGTTTCTCTTTTTTTTGTTTTTGGCTGTGGAAATAAAAAAGAAGGGCCAAAGGGAATTGTTTTAGAAGTTCCTGTAATCAATGTTTTGACCCAAGATGTTCCGGTTATGTCTGAATTTACTGGCCAAACCTTAGGGGAAGAAGACATTCAAATTGCACCTCGTGTAAAGGGCTTAATAGAGAAAATCCACTTCATTGAAGGGTCTTTTGTAAACAAAGGTCAATTGCTCTACGAAATTGAATCGCTAACCTACCAAAACAATGTAAGTGTTGCCGAGGCCAAATTATCTGAGGCCAAAACCAATTTAGCCGCAACAAAATCTGATTTTGAGCGCATGGATGCTTTGGTTAAAATGAAGGCCGTTAGTGAGCGAGAATATGAGGCTGCCAAGGCTAAATACGATGCTGGAAATGGGCAATTGAATGCAGCCGAAGCCCAATTGAGAAATGCCAAAATTGATTTAAGCTATTGCTTTATTAAAGCGCCAATAGCTGGTATTATTGGTATTTCAAAATTCCAAATAGGGTCTTATGTTTCACCAGGACCACAATCTATTTTAACTACGATTTCTTCTACTTCGAGCATTAGGGTGCGATTTACAATTGCAGAGCAAGAGTATTTACGCCTTTATAAAGAAAAGCAGAAAGCCGACAATAATTTGAATACTGGCTCAGGCATTCATTTAAAGTTATCTGACGGCAGCGATTATGGCATTGTTGGTTCATACAGCTTTGCTAACCGCGAAGTTGACCCTACAACTGGTGCAATTATATTAGAAGCTAAATTTAGAAATCCAGATCAATTACTTCGTCCGGGGCAATATGTAAAAGTATTGGTATCACCAGAGTTAAGAAAAAATGCGCTCGTTATTCCACAAAGAGCGGTTATTGAAATGCAGGGGATTTACCAAGTGTATGTTTTGGGAGATAGCAATAAAGTTAATCTAACTATTATCCAACCCGGACCATCATTTAAAGATGCTTATGTGGTTGAGAGTGGCATAAAATCTACAGATAAAATTGCCATAGGTGGAACCATGTTATTGAAAAATGGTAGCACCATTATTCCAAAACCTACAGAATGGAATCCAGGCCTGAATATCGAAAAGCCAAGCAATACCAAATAATTTAGTAAGATTTTATGGGAGAATTTTTCATTAGAAGACCAATAGTTGCTATGGTAATCAGTATCATTATTGTGATACTAGGTTTGTTAGCTTTGCAAAAAACACCAATAGCACAATACCCTGATATCAATCCACCGGTTGTAAAAATTACCACCAGTTATACTGGCGCTAGTGCCATAAACGTGGAGCAGGCCGTTGCTACACCCATTGAACAAAAGGTAAATGGGGTAGAGAACATGTTGTATATTAAGTCGGTAAATACCTCCGATGGTGCACTAACTGTTGAAGTAACTTTTGATGTGGGAACCAATTTGGACAATGCCAATATGTTAACTCAGAATAGGCAAAAACAATCTGAGCCGTTTATGCCACCTAGTGTAAAACAACAAGGGGTAACGGTTAAAAAATCACTTTCTTTTCCTTTGTTGTTGTTTTCTATTACCTCTAATAACCCAAGGTTTGATGGCAAATTCTTAAACAACTATGCCAATATCAATATTGTTGATCAATTGGCCCGTATCAATGGAATAGGTGAGGTTAACTTGTTTGGCGGAAGTGATTATGCCATGCGCATTTGGCTCAAACCGGCTGTTATGAATAAACTCGGTATTGATGTGGATGAAGTTAAAAAGGCACTGAATGATCAAAACATGATTAGCCCCGGTGGTAAATTTGGTAACGAACCTTCACCCGTTGGAACCGAATTTACTTATGGTATTAACTTACAAGACCGCTTAGTTACTGAAAAGCAATTTGCCAATATTGTTGTTCGTAGCAAAGAAGATGGCTCAAGAGTTTTAATGGGAGATATTGCTAGAATTGAATTGGGTACAGAAAACTTTAGTTCAACAGGAAGAAGAAATGGTGCTGCTAGTTCTATTATAGCCTTATACCAAATGCCAGGTAGCAATGCATTAGAGGTTGCCGAAAAAGCAAAAAAGGCAATGGAAGAAATGTCGGAAAGGTTTCCAAACGACATCCAATACCAAGTTTCTCTGGATACCACTTTGGCCATTACAGCAGGGGTTGAAGATATTGTTCATACTTTGTTTGAGGCTATCATTCTCGTAATTGTGGTAGTGTTTATTTTTCTACAAAACTGGAGAGCTACCCTCATTCCTTTGATTACAGTTCCTATTGCCTTGATTGGAACTTTAGCAGTTTTTCCATTATTGGGTTTCTCCATCAATGTACTTTCATTGCTGGGTTTGGTGCTAGCAATTGGTATTGTGGTAGATGATGCCATTGTGGTGGTAGAGGCCGTAATGCACCACATAGAACATGGCAAAACGCCCAGGGACGCAACTATCCTGGCTATGAAGGAAGTTACCGGACCAGTAATAGCCATTGCTTTAATTTTGATTGCGGTTTTTGTTCCTGTGGCTATGACACCAGGGATAACAGGACGGTTTTACCAGCAATTTGCTATTACTATTGCCGTATCGGTAGCTTTCTCTGCCTTTAGTGCCTTATCATTAAGTCCAGCGCTATGTGCCATGTTATTAAAACCTCATAAACCCTTAAATGAACAAAAAGGTTTTCTGCCTAAATTCTTTATTGGCTTCAATACTATTTTTGACAGGTTAACTGGTGGCTACTTAAAAGGCGCAAATTACTTTGCTAAAAAATCGCTCAGAATTATTTTGCTTTTATCAGTGGTGATGGGTGCTGTGGCACTTCTAGGAAAGAAAATCCCTGTTGGATTTATACCAGAAGAAGACCAAGGTTACTTCTTACTAAATGTTAGCTTACCGCCAGCTTCTTCTTTAAAACGAACAGATGAAATAACCAAAAAGATTGAAGCCGAACTGGCCAAAGAAGAAGATTTATTATCCTACGTAACCGTAAATGGATTTAGTATGTTAACGGGCTCTTACCAGCCTAATAGTGCCTGTTTTTTTGTTTCTTTAAAACCTTGGGAAGAGCGCAGTGAAACTTCGAGAAAAATGGTGTTTCGTCTCAATAAGAAATTTGCAGCAGGTGTTACCAATGCAACGGTGATGGCGTTTGGACCACCTGCTATTCAAGGTCTAGGGGCTTCTGCGGGATTTAGTATGATGTTGCAAGATAGGGGAGGCAATACCCCTCAATATTTGGCTCAGCAAACGCAATTGTTTATTGCTGCGGCCCAAAAAAGACCAGAAATTGGTCGTATCTATACCACCTTTAATGCTGCTAGCCCACAAGTAAAATTAGATATCGACACAGAAAAAGCCATGAAGTTAGGTGTGCCTGTTTCTAAAATTACAGAGGCAATTGGGGCTTATTTGGGTGCAAGTTATGTGAACGATTTTAATAGGTTTGGTAGGCAATACAAAGTGTTTATTCAAGCACAACCAGAGGATAGGGCCAAGCCAGAAAACTTAAGTCTGCTCTTTGTTAAAAATAAAAATGGCGATATGGTTCCAATTTCTACTTTGGTAAAAGTAACCAAAGTCGCTGGTCCAGATTTTACCAACCGTTTGAACCTATACCGAGCTGCAGAAATTGGCGGTTCACCAAATTATGGTTATAGCAGTGCTCAAGCTTTAGATGCTTTGGAAGAAGTGGCAAATGAAGTATTGCCTTCCAACATGAGTTATGATTATATCAACTTATCGTACCAAGAGAAACATTCACCGGGTGGAGCCTCA
>CAMCJW010000181.1 GCA_945875195.1 Chitinophaga pinensis
ATAATAAGGTAACATCCTGCGATTTCAAATAAGCTTCCAACCACTCAATCATAGGTATATCTAGGTGGTTGGTAGGCTCATCCAAAATAAGCATATCGGGCGTTTGAATCAATACCCTAGCCAATGCCAATCGCTTTTTCTGACCACCACTTAACTGATCTGTCGTATGATGTAAATGATGATGAAGGTTTAGTTGCGTTAAAATGGTATGCACCCTTGCCTCAATATCCCAAGCCATCATGTTGTCCATCATTTCCATGGCAACTTGCAACCTGTTTTGCAAGGCAGTGTCCTCGGGCTTTTCCTCAAGTTCTTCAATACACCACTCGTATTCAGCAACTGCCTTTAATACTTCATTGTCGGAGTTAAAAACCGCCTCCCAAACAGTATCTGTGGGGTTAAATTGTGGGTCTTGAGCCAAATAAGCCCACTTAATATTTTTATCAATTACAACCTTTCCACTATCTGGTTCATCGTTGAGCGTTAGTATATTAAGCAAAGATGTTTTGCCTGTTCCGTTTTTAGCAATCATGGCAACCCTGCTGCCTTTTACCAATGTATAAGAGATTTCTTCGAAAAGTACCCTTTCACCAAAGCGTTTCGACAGATTTTCTGCCCTTAAATAATTCATGGTTGCAAGGTAAGTTTTTTACTTTTGTTGCCCGCAGTAAAGTTTGGTTCAAGCCAAAAACATAAAAAAAATACGGTTTGAACCAATAATGTAGCGCGTATAACTTTTGATTTCTGAATAAATGTAACTTACGACTTATATTTGCAACTTACTTTTTAGCAAAATGTTTAAATTCAATACCATAGAGGAAGCCATTGAGGATATAAAAAACGGTAAAATGATTATCGTAGTAGATGATGAAGATCGCGAGAATGAAGGCGATTTCCTTACTGCCGCCCGCAATGTTACGCCCGAAATTATTAATTTTATGGCCAGAGAGGGCAGAGGCCTCATTTGCGCACCTTTGGTAGAGAGCAGGTGCAATGAACTCAAACTCGATTTAATGGTTACCGATAATACCACCTTGCACGAGACTCCGTTCACCGTTTCGGTCGACCTTTTAGGTAAAGGATGTACCACTGGTATTTCTGCCCAAGACAGAGCCAAAACAGTTCAAGCTTTAATCGATCCAACTAGCAAACCAGAAGATTTTGGTAAACCAGGTCACATTTTCCCACTAAAGGCCCGTCCAGAGGGTGTTTTAAGGCGCTCGGGTCATACCGAAGCGGCCATAGATTTTGCGCGCTTAGCTGGGTTTGAACCTGCCGGTTGTATTGTTGAAATTCTCAATGAAGATGGCACCATGGCCCGCGTTCCAGATTTGATAAAGATCGCCGAAAAATTCGACATGAAATTGGTGACCATCAAAGACTTGATTTCTTATAGATTAGAAAAAGAATCTTTGATTCAACGCCTTATATCTATTGATATGCCTACAAAGTATGGCGATTTTGTATTAACTGCCTACAAACAAATTGATACCGGTGAAGAACACATTGTTTTGCAAAAAGGTCAATGGGAAGAAAATGAACCTGTATTGGTTAGGGTGCATTCATCTTGTATCACTGGCGATATCTTCCATTCTATGCGCTGCGATTGCGGCGACCAATTGCACAAGGCTATGGAAATGATTGAGGCAGAGGGTAAAGGTCTTGTGTTATACATAAACCAAGAGGGGAGAGGTATTGGTTTAGTCAATAAACTAAAGGCTTATAAGTTGCAAGAACAAGGTTTTGATACAGTGGATGCTAACCTTAAATTGGGCTTTAAAATGGATGAACGCGATTATGGCGTTGGTGCACAAATCTTGCGTGATATGGGTATTCAAAAAATGCGCTTAATGACTAATAATCCTACAAAACGTGCAGGCTTAATTGGCTATGGTTTGGAGATTGTAGAAAACGTTGGACTAGCTGTTAAACCTAATCCTCACAACAAAAAATACTTGGCCACCAAAAGAGATAAAATGGGCCACGAAATTAACTAGGAAGCCTTCTTTTTATGTTAAAGGAATACCAATTATTATTAGCCACTGCCAACAAGAATAAATCCGAGAACAAAAAGTTTTTGGAGAAACTCAAGAAGCAAAGGCCAAAAAATTTGGATCAAACCGTTAATTTATTAAACAACCAAGCTTTTGAGGAAATAGATTGTTTGCAATGCGCCAATTGTTGTAAAACTACCGGACCATTATTGCTCAACAAAGACATTGATCGATTGGCCAAAGAGGTAAAGCTTCGTCCTGCTATTTTTGCGGAAAAGTATTTGAAAATTGATGAAGACCAAGATTATGTTTTTCAGCAAATGCCTTGTGTTTTCTTAGGTTCAGACCATTACTGCTCTGTTTACAATGCTAGGCCAAATGCTTGCCGAGAATACCCCCATACCCAACAAAAAGACCAATTACAAAAACTTAAAATCACCTACGAAAATAGCCTCATTTGTCCTGCTGTAGCTAAAGTGGTGGAGGCTTTGAAAGTTGAATATCGTTGAAATCAATTAAGGAATCTGCAAAAATTTATGGGTTTGTAAACTAATTCGCCAACGGGGATTTTGCTTTACATAATCAATAATTAGTGGCAGCATTTTTTCGGCTTGATCCCACTCCGGTTGCAGGTATAAAAGGCAATTTGGTGGCACCATGGCGGCATGCTTTTCTGCCCATTCTAAATCACTTTTGTTTAATATTACTACTTTCAATTCATCTGCCTTGGCTAAAACCTCTGGTAATGGTGCTTTAAATTTTTTAGGCGATACACAAACCCAATTCCATTCGCCACTCATTGGATGAGCACCTGAGGTTTCAATATTGGTTTCTATACCAGCTAATTTTAACTCTTGTGTCAATAAATCTAGTTGATGCATCAATGGTTCTCCACCGGTAATAACAGCCATTTCTGTGCCCGATTCTTTTACCCATTCTAACATTTTGCTAATGGCAACCATTGGGTGTTTGCTTGCATCCCAACTATCTTTTACATCGCACCACACACAGCCCACATCACAACCACCTAATCTTAAAAAATAGGCAGCTCTGCCAGTATGATAGCCTTCACCTTGCAGTGTATAAAAATGCTCCATTAGGGGCAGTTCGTTCTTTAAAATTGGTTTCTCCTCCATTGCTTCCTTCACTTATTTTTGGTTAATCACTTTTAAATAATGAACCATTTGGCTTGCTAAATTTTGAATGGTTTGATCTGCACCTGTATCTATTAAACTATCATTATAATAGAGCCCTCCGGGCAAATTGGCGCCCATGGCGTATTTGGCTTCACACAAATTACTCAAACCCTGCAAGGGCAAATCACCTTCAAAATATAAATTCATCACCAAATCAAATTTATGGGTAACAAAGTTCCCAATTAAACTGGGATTTGGCAGGTTAAAATAAGTAAGTTTTTCTTTCCAAAAATACTCAGAACTGATATGGAATTTTTTATTGTGAGGCAGCGTTTTGGCATCCACAAATCCCATCATCCAAACCTTTTTTCCTTGCTCCCTCAAAAAATGAGCAATTCTGTTGACTTGCTCTTCATTGTCTTTATGCCCAGCATAATATATGATCCCAATTTCTTGAATAGATTCAAAAGAGGGAATGGGATGCTTCCTATTTCTAACTGATGAAATACGTTGCAGCATATGCCTGCCAATCTTATTTTTTATTTGTTCAATCCAATTCATCCTTGCTCACAATATTAAATCAAATATGGCACATTAAAGGCTATCAACTTTAATTGTGTCTTTCTTTTTAAATAAGCCTTGAATCTTTTTAACGATACCCATGTATAATCCTTTATCAAATAATGCAGCGTCATTTGCCGCTTGATAGGTGATAAAGAATCCCAATGGAATAAACACCCAAATTCCAAACCACATTCCCTCCATAGGCGACCAAGCCTCTGTTTTAGCGGCTTTTTCACCAGATAATGAAACAATGTGGTAACTAACATACAACAAAACCGATATTACTATGGGCAGTCCAAATCCTCCTTTGCGTATAATTGAGCCCAGGGGTGCCCCAATAAAAAACATCACAATACATGCAACAGATAAGATGAATTTCCTGTGCCATTCTATTCTATGTCGTGCTCTTAACTTTGTTAGCTCTGCATATTCGCCTAAACTATATTCTATGATATTTTTAACGCTCCTAGCACTATTAGCTGCATTTGCATAAATAGTAGCTGTTGGAATTTTGTGGAAGTGACTGGTAATGTCTGGTTCTTTTGTTTTAACTGCAATCAATTTGGCATTGCTTGAACCTTGAAAACTATCAGATTTCGATTTTGAAAAGTAGTAATAGGGTTGAATAAAACCTCTTAACTCTTTGTATTTATTCACCGCCAATAAATCTAAAGAATCACTAGCAGTTTGTAATTCTAACACATTTAACATTTCCCAATGGTGCTTAAACAAATTCTCATCGGTTCGGTTAAATTTAAAACTATTCATATCAAAGGCAATCCGCTCCTCGTTAAAGGTCATTGTTGAGTGTTGTTGAGAGTAGTAATAACCTTTTAGTTTTTCTAACTCCTCATACCTGCCGCCTTCAAACAAGGTTAAAAGCAAATACCGTTTGTCATCGCTCATGGTCATGGTGCCGCGTTTGGCAAAAATAATAACGGGGTGCAACTGACTTTCTCTTTGGTCGTATATAATTAAATCTTGCAATTCACCAGAAGTCCTATCTTTTTTTCCTACCCTAAGTGTTATGCCAGGTATATCCTGACTAAACACGCCTTCCTTGATAGCCAATGAAGGCTTTTGTTGTCTGACGTCGTAGAGCAAGGACCCTCTTTTTAAATTGGCTTGTGGGATCAAAACGTTTGATACAAAAAAACCAAATAAGGCAACAATCATCATTACCCCAAACATGGGTCTAAACATGCGCCAAATTGAAATGCCAGAGGCTTTAGCTGCTACCAATTCATAACTTTCTCCTAAGTTGCCAAATGTCATGATGGAAGAAAGTAAAATGGATAGGGGCAAAGCTTGCGGGATTAAACTAGCCGAAAAATAAAAAAGCAACTCGCCAATGATCAATGCATCGAGCCCCTTGCCAATAAGTTCATCTACATACAGCCAAATAACTTGCAATAATAGGATCAGCATCACAATTAAAAATGTGGGCAAAAATGCTTTTAAATAATTTTTGATGATGAACAGATAGAACTTCTTCACGCTTGATTATATTTGACAGAATGGAACAAAAATGGACAAATAAATTGAATAATGACGAATTCAATTTGATATCGGATACTTGGTACCCAATTCTCAAAAAAGGTGCCATAGAAAAAATAAAAGCGCAGCTTGCAAATTTGGGTGTTCAAATGCAAGATAATCAGCCACATTTGAACTATAAAATAAGCGCAGGAGAAAATTATCAGAACCTCCCATATTTGGTTTTAGATTTCCCCAAAATTAGTGGACCCAATTTTCCTTTTGTTTTTAGAACACTTTTTTGGTGGGGAAAGCCTATTTCTTGTCAAGTTTTGGTTCGAGCCAACCTTTTTAAAAATACAATTGACAAAATAATAAGCATGAGCCACCCAAATACGCTTTTTTTGATTGGCGATAATCTTTGGGAAAATGACTTTAACTCCATTCATTTTAAAAGAAAGTCTGATTTATCTGATTTTGATAAAGCGTCATTAGCCAATAAAGATTATTTTAAATTGGTGCACACTTTTGAAATGAAAAAACCCGATAACCTTTTTGAAGAAGCTATCGGGTTTTATGAAAATTATAAGGAGTTGTTTTTAACCTCCTAAAAGTGTTTTTAATTCATGTACTTGGTTTTCCCAGAGAAGTATAGAATTTTTTTCATCTTCTGGTTCAACAAAATCTGTAACCACCAAAGCAACATCATCTGTTAACTCATCTTGCTGTATTTCTAATTCAAAATATTCGTCAATATGAGAATCCTTCCAACGAAATTTAACTCCTTTCAAAGCCACTTTTTTAAGTAATTCAGCAATTACCTCATCTCCATCCCACTTAAACTTGTAAAAGTTGTTGTAAATGTCAACATCATTGCAAAACCACTGCGATAATCCAGATGGAGAACTGATATAATTAAACAACATCGAAGGCGATGCTTTTATCTCAAACTCCATGCGGATTTTTTTCTTGGAACTCT
>CAMCJW010000182.1 GCA_945875195.1 Chitinophaga pinensis
AGCATCAACCATTACTACTGGCTCTTTGCCTTCAGGCTTTCTTATACCCACTTCGTGCGCTGCTCCACTTGGCGCATATATATGGTCTTCGGCAGTTGAAGGATCTGGATCTGGAGAGGAAACAGCTAATTTAAACTGCTGCGCTACCCTATCAATTTCAATTTCATTGATTTCTTTTAGCTCAGCCTCGCTAAAGCCAATGCTTAACAAATGTGCATGTAATTTTGGAAGAGGTTCATCTTTTAAATGCTTGGCCATATCCTCATCGGTGCGGTACCATTCTTTGCGCACACCAGAGGTATGGTGACCCAATAATGGAACTTTAGCATGCAATAAAATAGGCATGCGGGTTTCTCTTACATAATCTATGCATTGCAAAACAGCATTCCATGATTTCAAGAAATCACTGCCATCCACACGCATGCGTTGCATTCCTTTGAAACCTCCCGCATATTCATAGGCATCCATGGCGCGCATTTCTGCACCGTTGGCGCTAATACCCCAATCATTGTCTTGGATCAAATAGACAATAGGCAGCTTTTTTAATACAGCCATTTGCCACGCTTCTGCTACCTCACCCTCAGTAACAGAGCCATCACCTAAGCTACAAACAACCACAGGGTTTTCGTTTGCATCTAGGAGGCCCTGACTTTCCAAATAAGCCACACCATGTGCCATGCCTGTAGCAGGAATAGCCTGCATACCAGTAGCACTGCTAGAATGCAGCATTTTAACAAAACCTTCACGTTTTAAATTTGGATGTCCGTAATAGGTTCGGCCACCCGAAAATGGATCTTCTGCTTTGGCCAATAATTGCAACATCAATTCGTAGGGACTCATGCCCATGCCCAACAACATGCTTTCATCGCGGTAATAAGGAGCAGCGTAATCAGAATCGGTAAGCTGCATACCCATTGCCAATTGAATGGCTTCATGTCCGCGACTAGTAGAGTGCACGTACTTGGTTATTGGGCGATTTGCATCGTATATTTCGGCCATGGCCCTGGCAGTACACATGTGTGCATAGGCCTCTAATAGAATTTCTTTATCCATAACAAGGTTTGCAAGTTTACTGATAAAAGTGTAAGATTTATGCAGAATCAACCCACAATTACAATATTAATTGCTAACACCTAATAGGTTCAAACCAAAAAATACGACCTCAAAGGGGCCGAATAAAAATTAGCAAATCAAACAAGCTGCTTTGTTGAATAATTTATAATCTAAAACAAATTTAACAAACTCTCTGCTTTTAGCTATTTTCGCCCTATGAGCAATAAAGAGCTAACCTTTCAAAAGATTGCTATAGCAATTGCGTTTTCACCTAGGTGTGAAGCCATGATTGCTGAGGCAAAACTGTTGCAGCAAACTTTTCATTCCCAATTGGTATTTGTGCATGTTGGCAAAAAAAGTTTGCAAGAAGAACAATATTTGAAGCACTTAATACACAGGTTCAATTTAGATGGTGCTACTACGAAAATTATTTGGGAAGTAGGAGATCCTGTTGAGACAATTTTACAAATCTGTCAGGAACATAAAATTGATTTATTGGTAGCTGGTGCTTTGGAAAAGGAGGGAATTATTAAATATTTCTTTGGAGGCATTTCAAGGCAATTAAGCAGAAAAGCTAAGTGCAGTATGTTGATGTTAACTGAACCAAAAATTCATCCAACAGGATTCAAACATTTGGTAGTAGAAGGCACAGACCATCCAAAAACGGAATACACCATTGCTAAGGCGGTTGAAATAGCAAGGGCATTTGGGTCAAAAAGTATTGATATTATTCAGGAAAGTGATGAAAACAAACTTGCTTTGATAAGAAGTGAAGAATTTAAAGAAAAAGAGGCCGACGACCATAAAGAGGCTTTGCATAAAGAAGAAGACGAAAAGTTAAAGGAAATATTGAGGTGTACAGATTGTGGTGAGTTGATTATTAAAACAGAAAGAATCGAAGGCAAACCTGGCTATGTAATCAGTAAATTTTCGAGAGATAAAGAAGCAGATTTATTGATTTTGAATTCACCCGATAAACCAATGAATTTATTAGACAGGGTTTTTCCGCATGATATAGAGTATGCCTTATCTGATTTACCGTGTAACTTATTAATCATCCATTCAAAAGATAGCGAGTAAACTAAATGAGCGTTTTAAGCCATAGTGAAAACATCAGTGTTATCCTCAGCCTTGGACTAATGCTTATTGCTGCCCGATTGTTTGGTGAATTTTTTAGGAAATTAAAGATGCCTTTAGTGGTGGGCGAGTTAATTGCTGGTGTGGTGCTAGGGCCATCTTTACTTGGTTATTTTTATCCAAATATATCCACCATTATTTTTACCCAAAACGAACATGCTGCCATTGCGTTAAGTGGCATTATAAATATTTCTATCATCATGCTTTTGTTTGTTGCAGGCATGGAACTTAATTTATCACTTATAAGGCAACAAGGTAAGGCTGCATTTTCAACCAGTGTTTTTGGCTTAATTATTCCGCTTGCAATGGGTTTCGCGATTGGCTATTTTGGGTATAATCTCTTTGGGGAGAATAGCACAGATAAAATAGCATTTGCATTGTTTATTGGAACTTCTATGGCCATTTCTGCGCTGCCAGTTATAGCTAGAACCTTACTAGATTTAAATTTGTTCAGAACTAAAGTTGGCTCAATCATAATAACAGCAGCAATGTTCAACGACCTCATTGGTTGGATTTTATTTTCTGTTATTATTGGTATGCTCAAAGGCAGTGCACATCATAGTTTATTGTTTACTTTATTGTATACCATAGGATACGCCTTGATTATGTTAACTGCTGGTAGGTTCTTTATTAATAAATCAATGCCATGGGCAGAAAAGAATTTTAGCTGGCCAGGTGGCTTTTTGAGCCTATCACTTGGATTAGCATTTTTGGGAGCAGCCTTTACAGAATATATAGGCTTACACGCCATATTTGGAGCTTTTATTATTGGCATTTCCATTGGAGATTCTGTGCATGTAACAGAAAAGATGAAAGACAATGTGAGTCAGTTTGTAACCAATATTTTTGCACCGCTCTTTTTTGTTTCTATTGGCTTCAAAGTAAATTTTTTGAACCATTTCGACCTTCAAATAACATTAGTGGTATTGATTCTAGCCATAGTTGGTAAAATATCAGGAGCCTATTTAGGTGCCAAATTGGGTGGATTAAGTAACAAAGAATCTCTGGCCATAGGATTTGGCCTTAATGCCAGGGGAGCCATGGAAATTATTTTGGCCATTTTAGCGTTACAGGCCAAACTTATTGGAGAGGATCTATTTGTGGCCATAGTTATCATGGCAGTTGTAACAAGTGTGTTAGCTGGCCCTATGCTCAATTGGTTATTAAAGCCAAAAGCAAATACCATCGAAACAAATTAAAAAACTTTTTTACTTTTGCGCCCCATGGCAAAAGATAAGATACGCAGGTTTGCAGAATTTAAAACCTTTCCAAATTGTTTTGAGTACCCATTTCACTTAAAAGGTAAATGGCATAAAGAGTACTTTAAAAATGACCATCCAATAGTATTGGAATTGGCATGTGGTAAAGGCGAATACACTGTTGCGCTTGCTGAGGCTTTCCCTGATAAAAACTTTATTGGTATAGATATCAAATCAAACCGTATGTGGGTTGGTGCTAGAATGGCTCAAGAAAAGGGCATTAAAAATGCTGGGTTTATTCGTATGATTATTGAAAAATTAGCGGAGCATTTTGAAAAAAATGAAGTGAGTGAAATTTGGATAACCTTTCCTGATCCGTTCCCAAAAGACAGACACGAAAAGCACAGGCTCACCCATCCTCGTTTCTTAAAAATTTACAAAGAAGTAATTCAAGACAAAGGCATCATGAACTTTAAAACAGACGATGATGGATTGTTTAACTATACCGAAGAGCTATTTGCAGAAATTGGCATTGAACCTATTCAGCTAGTGAGAGATGTGCATGGAACAGAAGAAGCGGATGAATATGTGCGCAACATTACTACACACTACGAGAAGCTTTTCCGTGGGAGAGGAAGAACCATTAAGTTCATGAAATTTCACTTACCAGCTCAGTTGCCTGAGTTGAGTAAGGCTTGATTTTCGTTTAATTTTTTGAGTGCCAATTGAATGGATTTATCGTCTTTTTGTATGACTGAATAATAACCTTGATCTCTCCAAATTTGACGGGCAATAAGTGCTTTCAATTGTAATTTAATAAACTCTTTTGAGCGTTTTACTTCATCATTTGAAGGTGCTTCAATACCATTCTTTTTTGTAAACAACAAAAATTGGTCAAATGCTGCATCATTGATTTGATAAGCATCTACATATATTTTTAAACTAGGAATAGCTGTTATCGCCTTTCTGTTTTGATCCAAATATTCGTATGCAAATTTACCAATGAGTGCATTTGAAACTACATCCGTTAAAAACATAGAACTAAAGGATGTATCAATGGCAACAAAGTAATCTGGGTTAATGCCACCACCTGCATATACCGTTCTTTTTAAACGCATGGTATAATAAGGTGTTGAATCATGATTAGCATGTTTTAGGTCGTTGAGCAATTCTCCTTTTTCATACCTATCCATGATATCGTGGTCGTACTTTTCTTTATCTGTATAATCCCTTTGAATGCACCTGCCACTTGGAGTATAATACCTAGAAACCGTTAATCTTAAAGCCGAGCCATCACTTAACTCATAAGGTTCTTGAACCAAACCTTTGCCAAAACTTCTTCTTCCAATTACCATTCCTCTATCCCAATCTTGCACGGCGCCACTCACAATTTCACTGGCAGAAGCTGAACCTTCATCAATTAACACAATGAGTTTTCCTTGTTCAAAAACACCCAATCTTTCTGCTTTGTATTCTGCCCTTGGCTTACTTCTTCCTTGGGTGTACACTATCAGTTTTCTATCATCTAATAGCTCATCTACCAATTGAATGGCAGTACTCAAATAGCCCCCTGGATTACCGCGTAAGTCTATGATCAAGTTTTTAAGCTTATCTTTTTTCAATTCATCAAATGCTTTTAAAAATTCTTCATGGGTATTCTCTGCAAACCTGCTAATTTTTATATAACCAGTTTCCTTGTTAATCATGCGCCAAGCATCCACACTAAAAATTGGAATGGTGCCTCTAGTTATATTGAACACAATAGGCTCCTTGGAATTAAGTCTGAAAATAGTAACAGCTACTTTTGTTCCTCCTGTTCCTCGCAACAGTTTAAAAACCTTTTCGCTGGTAATACCAACTCCTGCTACAGGTAAGGTATCAACTCTAACAATTCTATCACCTGGTAATATGCCCAATTCTTGCGCCGGTCCGCCATTAATAGCAGAAACAACCATGATGGTATCTGAAATAATATTGAATTCAACCCCAATGCCCTCAAAATTTCCTTCCAATTGTTCGTTGGCTATTTGCAAATCAGATGCAGGAATATAAACAGAATGCGGATCCAATCCTTTTAACAAATCATTGATGGCAATTTCTTCTAATTGTTCTAAATTTACAGTGTCAACATAAGATTGATTGATGATATTGAGTAACTCGGAGAACTTGTTGTTTCCATGCATAAATGTTTGCATAGAAGTGGCGGGTCTGAGAAAAATTCCTAGCAACAATCCAATAGATAAAATGAGCCCATAAATAAATGGCTGCCACTTATTAAAATTATTTGACATATTTGTGAAATCCTGAAAGGCAAATATAAGCGCCTTGAGGTTTATTTGAATGTGCTATGACAAAGAAAAATATTATTAGAACCACAGAGGCCGATTCTAATCACCAGAATTTGGATAAAATGAGTACCAAGCAGCTATTGGCTGGTATGAACCAAGAAGACAAAACCGTTCCTTTGGCCATAGAAAAAGCCATACCCAAAATTGAAAAATTGGTGAATGCTGCCTTTAAAAAAATGCAAAATGGCGGTCGACTATTTTACATGGGCGCCGGCACCAGCGGCAGGTTGGGTGTGGTTGATGCCAGTGAATGTCCGCCTACATACGGCGTACCATTTGGCTTGGTTGTTGGCATTATTGCAGGTGGAGATAAGGCTATTAGAAAGGCTGTTGAATTTGCCGAGGACGATAAAGAGCAAGGATGGAT
>CAMCJW010000183.1 GCA_945875195.1 Chitinophaga pinensis
TACTTAATTGTTCGGCAATATCAAACCGCAATTCGGGTAATTTTACTGCTGGAGCTTGGATCAAACTTTCAGAAATTGCTACTTGCTCAAATAAGCTGAGTGTTTCTGTAATTGGTGTCTTTTTTTGCAATTGTTTCATAACTCGAATATAATTGAAATGACAATATGTTTTAGCATTAAAAATATTTCCTAGCTCTTTGGATTATATTTCAATTAATTAGCTTCCCTAAATAGGTCAACCCTAATTTTCACTATCCTTGATAGTCTTTTGATTTGAATCCGAATTTGCTTCATAAATAACCTTTGCAATTTCTGTAATCATTTTAACTTGGGTTTGGTCTTTATTGCCACTCATAAAATTAAATTATATGGAAGTAGGTGTAATACCAATTTTTACCTTTTGGTCCAAAACTGTCACTTTGAATTTTGCTGGTAGGATTTTAAATAAAGAATTAAGTGTTTGCCTGCTAGATGAAATGTCTAAATATCCGTCTTTATTAATATCTATCCAATCTACACCTACCAATATACAACTCCTTATTTGTTCCATATAATTGCCTGTTTTTATATAAATCCCATTATGTCCTGGAACATTTAATAATTGAATAGAATTAGGGTATTCTACTGTATTGATTTTTGTTGCTTCATAAACACCAGCTGGAATGTGACCAATATTAGGTTTAAAACCATTTTCGGCTAACTCAAGTGTTTTACAATTGAAAATATTCCGATTCAAATTAAATACATTTAATACACCTCTTGTTTGCTTATCGTTATCATTAAATTGCCTACTAATAATCACATTTATTAGAGGGTTATCCACTAAATCATATTTATCATAGGCTCTTTCTAATTTCAAATGATAAGCATTTTTTTCATATGCAGGTCCATTGTAGGCTTTAGCGAAATCTGCCCACCTCTTTTCTTTTAATTCATCATTGAGTTTTCTATGAAGAATATAATTAACAAAAGAATCAAGTTGGTTTCCCTCAGAAACCTGCATAGCTTCATAAAAATTTTCCTCATTGTCAAATCCCGCAGCTTTAAAATTAAAGCCCATTATTTGAAAAAGGCCATAACTAGCAGAATAGATTGCTGCTTTCCTATGAATGGCCAATGCTTTGTCAAAACGAAGATATTCTCCACTTGATGATTTGCTATATTTAGTCCTATCCCATCTAGGATAAATAATATCTTCATTTCCGGTCTGCAATTTTTTGGGGTCTTCCTTGAACTCTATTAGGTATTTCCAAAAAATATGTCCTTCAAAAAGTATTTTAACCCTGCCATCTGCAATAAATCCAGAACCAGCAGATTCTACAGCCGTCACCGCTTTAATAACAGCTATTTCAACACCCAATTTCATGGCGGCGCTTTCAAAATTTGCTTCAACTAATTTCTTATTAATCACCGTCCGATCTTCACTCTTGTTAACGATGTAGGCCACCGAGGTAACAGGTACATCAATAACAGTTGATGAGGTTCCGATTACAGTTTCAGATTCACTAATCATATCCCCAGATACATTAGGGTTTTCAACAATTACCTCTGAAACCTTTAGATTTGAGGGTTCTACTTTTATATCTTTATTATCAGTATCCTTTTTTATAGGTTCAAACTTATCTGAACTTAAATATTTTAAGGATTGACTTCCAAAATAAAAAGCAATCATCATTAGGAATGCTTTTTTATAGAATTCTAAAAATTCAAACACAAACTTTTGTTCAGATTCCTTTAAATCAACGCCTCCAATAGCAACTATAATCAAAGAAAACCCACCAATTAACATGCTTATGGCAATAATGCCTCTTATAGTTCCTGGAGGTAACCCAAAAGTTTCTGCTTTATATGGGCTTTCACTAGGCATAGCTAATTCTGCGTCCGAAACAGCTTCTCCATTTGATTTCCTTTGCTTTGCTTTTTCAACGTTTTCCCTAATTTTCTTCCAATCCTCATTGGTTAATCCAAAATTGATATTATAAAAATAAATCGCCCACACTAAATACGCCAAAACAATTCCAATCCAACCAATTACAATTGCAATAGCCGTAAAAAAAACACCATTTGTGTGCCCATCTAAAGTTAAATTATTTAACAAACGAAACAATGAAACTTCTACAAATATTAAAATTAATACAAGTAGTAAGTTGAGAAGATGTTTTCTTTTAAAGGTGAGGAAATTTGAAAAATTCATAAGGGGTTATTTAAAAATTAGAACAATTACTAAAACAATATTAAAACCTGCTAAAAACAAAGAACGATTGCGGTATTTTCTGGCTTTATCCAATGCCTTATCTGTTAAATCAGTTGAATTTGCCAATAACGCCTTTTGTTTATTCCATAATGAATCCTGTTTAATTAAATGGCTTTCCAAAGTATCTAAATAACTTTTATGGGTGTTTGATAATGTATTTAAATCCTTGTTAATTGATTGAAATTGCCCAATTGCACTTTCGTATTCAGCAATTAGTTCTTTGTCCAATTTTGATTTTCCTGCTAACGTTGCAAATTGCTTTTGGGTAAGCAGATAAATGTTATTACAATCACAGCTTATTTCATCTGGTTTAGGGAATTTACTAAATTTATAATATTGGGAATCAATATTGCAGTTGATAATAACTTTTTGCGCAATTACAAATTGCGAAACAAGAACAAAAACGAAAGTAAAAATTACTGAGTAAAAATTTGTTTTCATATATTATTAATTTATTGGTTTGCCCATTATAGCTTCAATTTCAGCCTCACTCAAATTTTGCCCTACCTCTCTAGGATCAGCATTTTTTAATTTTTGAATCCTATCTAGTGTACTTTGAAGCGCCATTTCTTTTAATTTAATTTGCTCTTCCAACAATTTAATTTCACGTGCATGCAGCTCCCTTTCCTTGTTTAATAGTGACTGATTAGTTTCGTAAGTTTGGTTGAGTGAATTCATTTGTTCCTTTATTGCATTGTTATCTTTCTGCATTGAAGAAATACTGTTTGAATTATTATTTTTAAATATTTTTTTAAAGCCTGCAACAATAAAACCAATAAAGCCTAAAGCCCAAAGCATAATATCATCAAAAATGGAAGGGAAATACTGTCGTAATGCAAATATTGCAAGTAGAATTACCACTATAACTAATATACCAAGAAGTATTTTTTTTAACATACGACTTCTAATTTATTAAGGTTTAAATAATATATTTGGGCTAATTTGTAATTGCAAGAAACAAATATTATTCAAAGAATAAAATTTAATAATTTAGCCTTTGTGCTTATCGCTTTGTTTAAGCTCCCCAAAAAACTACAGCATTTATAAAGTATAAATCGCAACCAACTTTTAAAATTGTAACCCTAGCCGAACTAAGGAAAAAATGCAAAATGTGGATAACTTCATGCTTTTTTTCCTAGAAATAGGATTTTTTATGGGATTCACTCTTCATACTTTTATGCTGTGTAATCTTCTAGGGGTAGAGGGGTCTGATATCATGCTATCTGAAATCAAAAACCCCAGGGCATCCTTGTCTCTATTCTGTAAAGCAATACTTAATTGTTCGGCAATATCAAACCGCAATTCGGGTAATTTTACTGCTGGAGCTTGGATCAAACTTTCAGAAATTGCTACTTGCTCAAATAAGCTGAGTGTTTCTGTAATTGGTGTCTTTTTTTGCCATTGTTTCATAACTCGAATATAATTGAAATGACAATATGTTTTAGCATTAAAAATATTTACTAGCTCTCTATTTTTCTGTTTTTTTTTGCCAGGGTGTGAGTAAGTTTGTGGACCTTTAATTAGGGACCTGCTGATTTTAAACGCTAAAAATTGCTTAGTTATTGAATTAGAAAACTTGACAATAATTGCTTCCAGATTTTCAATTATGGGAATTGCGCTCAACATTCATATTTACAAACTAAATGCGCCTGATTATTTTGTTTTGCGCTTAATAATTGCATAACTTGCACGAATTAATAATAATTGCACAACACGAATTAATAATAATTGCACAACACAGATTAATAACAATCGAACTACGTTAATCAATAGAAAAAATACAAAAGCAAATGTCGACACCAGGAGAAAAATTGGCAGAATCCTTAGAAATGTTGAAAGTACTTCAGGATAATGGAATTGTAGGTATTAAAACATCTGACCTTACAAGGGTTCATAGGCAAAGACTATTGGAGAATGGATTTATAAGGAAAGTTTTACAGGGCTGGTATATTTCAGCACCCCCTGAAGAGTCACAAGGTGATAGCACATCATGGTATGTATCATTTTGGGGGTTCTGTTCGCGGTATCTTAAAGATCGTTATGGAGATGACTATTGTATTTCTGCGGAGCAATCATTGATTCTAAATTCAGGTAATTATTCCGTGCCTAAACAATTGATCATAAAAAGCTCAAATGGTAACAATTTGCCAACAGAGTTACTTTTTGGCACCTCCTTGTTTGCGATGAAGTCACCGCTTCCAAATTTGGTAGAGGTGGAGAATTGGAAGGGTATTAGGCTGATGAATTTACCTTCATCAATTATTCATAGTTCTCCTTCCTTTTTCTCATCGCAATCAACTGATGGGCGCACGGCCCTCTTGATGATCAAAGATGCTTCTGAATTACTTGGGATTCTTTTAGATCGTGGACATTCCAAAATTGCCGGAAGATTAGCCGGTGCTTACCGAAATTTAGACCAAAATAAAATTGCCGATACCATTCTTAAGACGATGAAGGCAGCCGGGTATGATGTTAGAGAAATTGATCCCTTTGAAGAAAAATCACCCATTAAATTTAGCAATCGTGAAAAATCACCTTATGTAAATCGAATAAAACTAATGTGGCATGAAATGAGGGATATTATAATTGAAGTTTTTCCTGATGCACCAGGTATTCCAAAAGACAAAGAAAAATTCCTAAATCAAATAGAAGAACTATATACTATTGATGCATATCATTCCTTATCGATTGAAAAATATACCGTAACACCTGAATTGATTGAACGGGTAAGATTGGGGGATTGGAATATTGAAGGGAATGAAGCGGATAAAAAGCAAAAGGACGCCATGGCTGCCCGTGGCTATTGGCAAGCCTTTAAGTCAGTAAAAGAGAGTATCCGTAAAATTATAAATGGAGAAAATGGAGGAAAGGTTGTAGATGCTGACCACGGTGATTGGTATCGTGAATTATTTGGACCAAGTGTTACTGTGGGATTAATAAGGCCATCAGATTTGGCAGGATATCGGAACAATCAAGTTTATATCAGCCAATCTAAACATACCCCTATTAATAAAGATGCTGTGCGGGATGTAATGCCTGTATTATTTGAACTTTTAGAAATGGAAGAACATGTAGGAGTGCGGGCTGTTTTGGGGCATTTTATTTTTGTCTATACACATCCCTATATGGATGGAAATGGACGCATTGGTCGCTTTCTTATGAATGCAATGCTCACTTCAGGTGGATATCCGTGGACAGTAATCCCTGTTGAAGAAAGAAATAGATATATGAATGCTTTAGAAAGTGCAAGTGTAGATAACGATATAAAACCATTTGCAGAATTTGTTGCATGGCTGGTTGAAGCAGGTTTAAATGGAAAACCAATAGCAATATTGAAAAAATAATTTGTGGGATGTAATTCGAAATTTCAAATTCCGATCGCCAGGCTACAATTGTTTACTCAGCAAGAACTCCCACAATGATTTGGCATTCTCAATATCTATTCCCGCTTCCCTAGCAAGTGCATCCAGATCCGGTTCCCTTTTTTCATTAAAATAAGGAATCGCCAATTGCATGAATTTATTCACCAGGGCTGTACTTTGTTGTTCCTTCTTTGAAACTGTTTTCTCAAAAAGTCTTTCGTATGGGTTGATTTTTATCTTCTTGTTCAGAATTTTCTCTGCTGTCATCACCATAGACAGAGCCACATGGGTATCTGCTTCAGGTGAAAGATTGAGTTTACTCAAGGCCTTGCTTAATGCTTCAAAACCTGCCTCTGTAAAGGAATACCTGAAAAGAGTTTTTTGTTTCTTCACCGAAGCCTTTGCGCAGGTGGAACGCTGCGCTTCAGCCAACGGGCTTTTTTGCGCCATCGACCTTCGTCAAACATAGAGTTAGGGATTATTTCAT
>CAMCJW010000184.1 GCA_945875195.1 Chitinophaga pinensis
TTCGACCAAATTTATGTAGAAGAAGTTTTATTAGGTGATTCTGTTAAATTCCTAAAAGAAGAAATGATATTAAAGGTTTCTTTCGAAGGCGATACTTGCCTCACTGCTGAGATGCCAACCTTTGTGGTTTTAACTATAGACTACGCTGAGCCAGGAGTAAAAGGCGATACTGCAACCAACACCCTAAAGCCAGCAAGATTAGACAACGGCGCCGAAGTAATGGTACCGCTATTCGTAAACGTAGGTGATAAAGTAAAAGTAGACACCCGCACGGGAGATTATGTAGAACGCGTTAAGTAAGAAATTCAGAATTCAGAATTCTGAATTAAAAAATCATCCTTGCTCCACCACAGGCCGGGCATAAAACCCAGTTCCATTATATTCCCGCTTCCCCGGCGCTTCCATGCATTCCGCGGTGCAACAGCCTTCCATTTCTATGGCACAAGGTTCGCACATGGTAAATTGTTCGTTGCAATCAACGTTGGCACAATTTAAGCTTCTGGCAACTGGCACTTGGCATTTTTTGCAGGTTGAAATTACGGTAGGATTTACCTCATTAACTGGCACAGTAACTCTGCCATCAAAAACATAAAGCACGCCATCAAAGTCTTTACCACCTGTTTCTTTTGCATAACCAATGATGCCATCGTACAATTGGTACACATCTTTAAACCCTTGTTCCAAAAGGTACGATGAAGCTTTTTCGCATTTTATACCACCAGTACAGTAGGTGATAATTTTTTTGTCTTTGTATTGTTCAAGCTCCTTCACTTTTTCTGGAAACTCCCTAAATGTTTCGATATCAAAGCTCACTGCATTCTTAAACTTACCTAACCTAGTTTCATAATTGGAACGCACATCAACCACCACCACATCATCTCTTTGTTGCATTTCTTGAAACTCTTTTCCATGCAAATGCTTGCCTGTTCTTCTTATTGGACTCACATTCTTTAAGCCCGAATGCACAATTTCATTTTTCAAACGCACATGAATGCGGTTAAAAGCATTGTGGTCAAATTCATCAATTTTAAAGCTCACCCCTTCAAACCTCGGATCCGATTTGAGGTCGTCCATATAAATATTTATTTGTTGAGGATTGCCACTGATGGTCCCATTAATTCCCTCTCTAGCAATATAAATCCTTCCCTTTACTCCAATTTGTTTGCAATAGCTCAAATGCTGTATCACAAACTCTTCCGCATCAAAAATGGGGGTATAATAATAAAACGCCAATACCCAATACTTTCCCTTATTTTTCATATGAACACGCGAAGTTAAGTATTCTATAATTTCAGGCAATGATATTTGTCAATTTTGTGCGGGAAGGAGCTGCTGGCTTTTGGCTCCTGGCCTCTGGCAGGAATTTTATAATAGTGAAAATCATTTCTTGATATTTCGTAATCCATAAGCTAGCTGCCAGAGGCTGATTGCTAATTAACAAAAATAATAACCCGATGCATTTATGCCCGGGTTTTCAGTCAAATCAATCAATAAAACAGGCCTTCAGGCCTTTTCTTCATAATACTATTTTTCAATGTATCGGCAAATTCAAAAATTTTCTGCGACTTCTATATTCCCACTCAACCCGAATAACACTTCGACAGGCTCAGTGACCGGTAATTGCTAGTAGCTAGCTACGATTCCAAAGTATTGCATACCCTCACATGCCCGAGCAGCCACCATCCTTGCACCACCCCGTATAGACGCGATTTATCGCGTCTCCCCCCAACCAACACCAGCATATCCATGTTTAGACTGCCTAACCAACATCCACCACTTCCCAACCACAAAACACTAAAAAATGAAACAAAACCACTATCTTCGCCCGCGGATGACAAAAGAAGTAAAGCCTGATAGTAGCCTAGAAACCAGCAAGAAAGAGCAGGTTGAGGAAATGTTTAACAGCATTGCCCATAGGTACGATTTTTTAAATAGATTCCTTTCTTTGGGTATCGACCGCGGTTGGCGCAAAAAAGCCATCTCGTATCTGAAACCTTTAGCCCCAAAACTGATTTTGGATGTGGCTACAGGTACGGGCGATTTGGCGCTTGAAGCCATGTCGTTGAACCCAAATAAGATTATTGGACTCGATATTGCTGAACAAATGTTGGTGGTGGGAAGAGAGAAAATTGCCTACAAAGGACTTTCCAATATTATTGAAATGGTAAATGGTGATAGCGAAAACTTGCCTTTCCCCGACAATAATTTTGATGCCATTACCGTTGCTTTTGGAGTGAGAAATTTTCAAAACCTTTCAAAAGGATTAAAGGAAATGAATAGGGTGCTAAAACCTAGTGGTCGCATTGTGGTGCTTGAGTTTTCAAAACCCAATACCTTTCCTTTTAAACAAGGATACAATTTTTACTTTACCTACATTTTACCTGTTTTGGGTAATATGTTAAGCAATAGTAAAAATGCTTATACCTACTTGCCCGAGAGTGTGAAACATTTCCCTGAAGGGGCTGATTTTGTTGACTACCTGCACCACGCTGGGTTCAAAAATATGATTGTGAAACCTTTAACTTTTGGCACTTGCTCGCTGTATATAGCCGACAAATAATCTCAAGCCTCTTAATGGCTTTATCTGTGTTTAAGTTGTTTGCGCAGCCTAATTTGGAGCAGTACGATTTAAAACCAATCCACTTTGGATTTACCCTTGCCGCCAATTCTGGTAGGTTATTGATGGATATGACCAGTACCTATCAAAATGATACCATAAGAAATGTTACCGTTAAAAACTTCCCTGGAATTGGATTGGGTGCCATTACCAATATACGGTTAGGAGACTATTGGGATATTCGTTTAATGACTCCTGTAATTTCATTTGTACAACGCAATTTAATCTTCGATTATCCTTCAGGCAAAAAAGAGGTTAAAATAGAATCTGCATACTGCGATGCAAGTTTATTGATAAAATACAAATCTATGCGCAGAAAAAATGCCCGTGTTTATGTTATTGGCGGTGGAAGAATGAGCTATGATTTTGCTTCTACCATTAATAAAAATAGGGGCTTGCAAAATCCAGTGGTTTCCTTGGTACCACTTACCTATGGCTGGGAAGCTGGTTTTGGATTAGATGTTTACTTTGAATACTTTAAATTTTCGCCCGAGATAAAAATCTGCAATACCTTTGGCAATGCCATGTACAAAGATGGGTATATCTTTACGGATGTCATTCAAAATATCTCCCCTCAATTGATTCAGTTTTCACTACACTTTGAATAGACCTGCATTTCATGAATTTTTCTTTACTAAAAACTGATACGGAATCTAAGGCCAGAGCTGGAATAATTACAACGGGTAGAGGCGAAATCCTCACCCCAATTTTTATGCCTGTAGGCACCCAAGGAACCGTAAAATCTGTTACCCAAAAAGATTTGGCCGAAAGGGTAAAAGCACAAATTATTTTAGCCAATACCTATCATGTTTTTTTGAGGCCAGGCTTGGAGGTAGTGAATAAGGCTGGTGGCATCCACAAATTTATCAATTGGGATAAACCCATGCTCACAGATAGCGGTGGGTACCAAGTTTTCAGCTTGAGTGAAATTAGGAAAATTAAAGAAGAAGGGGTTTCGTTTCGATCCCACTTAGATGGGTCAAAAATATTTTTCTCTCCAGAAATTGCTACCGATATCCAAAGAACCATTGGTGCAGATATTTTTATGGCTTTTGATGAATGCCCGCCTTACCCCAGCGATTACAAGTATGCCAAAGATTCTATGGATCTCACGCACCGTTGGCTAACACGTTGCATCACTAGGTTCAACGAAACCGAGTCGCTTTATGGGTTCGAGCAAAACCTTTTCCCAATTGTGCAAGGAAGCACTTACAAAGATTTGCGCCAAGATTCGGCCAAGTTTATTGCAGATCAAAACATGCCTGGCAATGCCATTGGCGGCTTGAGCGTTGGTGAGCCAGCAGAGCAAATGTACGAAATGACCGAACTGGTTTGTGAGCACTTGCCTGCCGATAAGCCGCGTTATTTAATGGGTGTAGGCACACCTGCCAATATTTTGGAATGTATTGCCTTGGGCATAGATATGTTCGATTGTGTATTGCCAACGCGCAATGCACGTCATGGATATTTGTTTACCTCACAAGGTATCATCAACATAAAAAATGAAAAATGGAAGCATGATTACAGTGCGATTGATCCAATTTTTACACCAGAATACTCTAAAGCCTACCTCAAGCACTTAATAAAATGCAACGAAATGCTTGGTGCTACAATAGCCAGTATACAAAATTTAAGCTTTTATTTGTGGCTAGTTGCTGAGGCTAGAGAGCAAATTTTGAAGGATAATTTCACGGCTTGGAAAAAAGAAATTTTACCCATTCTGATGCAGAAATTGTAATAGGAGTTTTTGGCCGCATATTTGCAAGAATCGGAATATACAATGTTAGAAAAATTAGGCATAGGCGTTTTAGATAGGTACATCATAAAAAAGTACCTGCAATCTTTCTTTTATTCTGTTTTGCTATTTACTTTCATCGCTATCTTTATTGATATCAGTGAGAAGATGGACGATTTCATTAAGCGGAAACCATCCTTGTATGTTCTCATTTTTGATTATTATATCTTTTTTATTCCCTATTTCATGGGCTTGTTTAGCTCGGTTTTTATCTTTTTGTCGACCCTATTTTTTAACAGTAAGCTCGCCCAAAATACAGAAATCATTGCCATTTTAAACAGTGGATTAAGTTATAGACGATTTTTAAAGCCATACATGATTGGCGCCACTATTTTGTTTGTATCTTTTATCATTTTAAATACCCAGTTTCTGCCTATTTGTGATAAATACCGACTAGAGTTCGAAGAAAATTGGATACGCGAAAAGAAGCAAACCCAAAACAACAATATTTACAATATGCTCAATGATTCTAATCTATTGCACATTGAGTCGTTTAATTATGTTGATAGTTCTGGGTTTAATTTTAACTTAGAGAGTTTTTCTAATGGTAAATTGATAGAGCGTATTTATGCCAATAAGTTACTATGGAACAGAGAAAAACAATGTTGGACATTAGAAGGTTATACCCAAAGAATTTTTAAAGATAATAGGGAGTTTATCTCTAAAGGTAATAAAAAAGATACCGTTTTGAGCCTAAAGCCAGATGAGTTTTTTGAGAAAACAAAAGTGGTATCATCTATGACCAATCCAGAGCTCAATAATTACATCCGCAAGGAAACTGAAAAAGGCAATCCCAAGGTAAATATTTTTAAAGTTGAACTGTATAAACGCACTGTAATTCCTGTAGCTTTTTTTGTGTTAACCCTATTAGCTGTTGCGGTATCTAGCGGCAAAAGTAGGGGGGGAGTTGGCTTTCATTTAGGTATAGGCATTGCACTAACTTTTGCCTATTTATTGCTCATTCAGATATTTAATACGGCAGGCAACACCGGAGTGCTTACCCCTTGGGTTGCAGTTTGGATTCCACCGGTTCTATTTTTCTTTATAGCCTTGATTTTACTAAAAAGGGCCCCCAAATAAATGATTCAATTAAGTCCAAAAACCAGTAATTATTTACTCCTACATTTCATTATTTTTCTCTGGGGCTTTACACCAGTTTTAGGTAAATTAATTTCGTTACAAGCCCTCGATTTGGTCTTTTGGCGATTAACATTTTCATTAATTAGTTTGTTTATTTACCTCAAATACAAAGGTGCTTCTCTTAAAATTACCCTCAAAGACTTCGGCCATTTAATGGGTTGGGGTGCAGTTGTGGGCATACATTGGTTTTGTTTTTACCATGCCATAAAAGTCTCTAATGTATCCATTGCCTTAGCTGGGTTTAGTACCATAACTTTATTTGCAAGTATTCTTCAACCCATATTGCTCAAAAAGAAATTTTTCTGGGGAGATGCCTTGTATGGACTAATTATTGTGGCCGGACTACTTGTTATCTTGCAGTTCGAAAAGTTTTATGCCATTGGAATAGTGTTTGGCATTTTTGCCGCTGTTACTGCTGCCTTGTTTGGTATTTATAATGGCAAGCTGATCCAAAAACACGACGCTGGAAAAATTACTTTTTACGAATTTTTAGGGGCTTTAGTCACCATCAGTTTATTACAAGCCTTTAATGG
>CAMCJW010000185.1 GCA_945875195.1 Chitinophaga pinensis
TGTTTTAACTGTTAGTTGAGGGGTTAAGCCACTTAAGGTAATAGAAAATGAAGTGTCGCTCGTGGTTGAATCTTTTGAATACAAGCTTCCAATAGATATTAAACTAGAAGGGCGCACCCATGTTTCAATTGTAAAGTTATTTGTAGGAGTGGTGGTTGGTGAGTTTGGAATAGTAATAAAATCATCCACTCCATCCAATTGAAGTCTGCTTCCAGCACTTGTTCCTGTTACAATTGACTGCACATTAATAATTTTAGAGGCAGTATCGTTATTACGATCACCATCACCACTTAACTCTGTCCACATTTTTATGGTATAAGCCCCTGCAATTGTTGGGTTAAAAGAGTTGGTAAAGGTCACTGAGTTGGTTGTAGCTGGTAAAAACAAAGGCACCACTGCACTGTCATTGTAAACCACAGCGTTACTTGCATCATAAATTCTTGCCCGAACCTTAGTACTAAATTGGGTATTTGAACCATAATTATAAAGAGTTCCATTAGGAATAATGCTGCCTTGACCAAGTGGGAAAGAACTACAAGGGTTTGCTATATCTGTAGCACCAATATCATTTGCCATTTGCAAACGAGGCTCAATCATGAACCTAAAATTAGAGTTGGTCGATAAAAAATCGTTCCATGTAGTTGAGCCTGTTGGTGAAGTATAATAAAAAGTTTGGCCTCTTATTGGTGCTTCAGATTGAAAAGAAAATGCTGCATTTACAGTGCCTGTTTGGATAACTCCAACAAAGAAAGTTCCTGTAATTGGAATTGGCGGGTTAACTGGAATAGTATTTAAACCTGCAGATGTTAGAAATGTTGAAGATGACCACAACAAAGTTCCTGGAGTACCAGTGGCTGAAGTATCCCAAATTCCGACTTTTAAGTTAGTGCCGCCAGTATTAAAGTTAACACCAATTTGATTGATACTGTTTGAACCTACATAAGGAAATTTAGCTACAAAATCTCCTGTAGCACTTGTAAAGCCAACACCACCATTTGAAACTTTTAAAGGATCTGCATAGTTATAGGTATTTAAATTAACAATCTGACCGTATTTTTTTAAGTTATTGGCATTGTTGTTATCAGGAGCACAAAATACTTTTACGGTATCAAAACCTGTTATAGCTGAGGTATACGGAATAAAGGAGATGGTTTTGGATTGATTTGGCAAAATTGAATCTACCATAATTGAATCAGAGAATAAATTAACCGGACCTACACTCAAGTAAAACCATTTATCTAATAAGGTATCACTTCCATTATTTCTAATATTTGCTTTAACAGTATGTGGAGCGGCAAATGGAATTGGAAGTTTGCCTAATGAATAGGTTTCAATAATTTGCGCGTCATTCGTTGGTGTTTTTATACCAACTACTAATTGAGCTCTAAAACTGCTTGCGCTTGTTAGCGTTGCTAAAGTTGCCAAACTTGCACCTTGAATATTCCGCTGTCCGTTTGTAATGCCAGTATTACAATTGTATATCATAGTAGGCGTTATTGGCGAACTAGTTGTCCATTCATACGCAACATATACACCGCCTCCACCATAAACAAATGGTTTGGTTAAAGAAATGAAGAAATTTCCAGTGGCAGCTGGTATGGTCATGGGACCATCATAACAAGTATCCATTATGGTAGGTGTTGTTAAAATGGTTGTCCAAGTAGTACTTTTAAGATAGGTAGCATCAGAAGTGTTGGCAATATAAAATTTAATATTCCCAGGAACCCCTACAGTAGCAGTATTCACATTATTGATAGAAAATCCTAGCTTGAAAATTGAATCACCTGGATTTACCAAACCATTGAATTCGGCAGCACTATAAATAGCGCAACTTCTATGTGCATTTAAATTGGTAATTGGACCTCTACCAGCTCCTGATGTGCCATTTGCTACGGTAGGGATATTTAAATAAGTGAAGGATTGTGCATGGAGTGTTTGCCCAATGCCAAATAAAAGAATTAAAAATAATTTAAAGTAGTTTTTTCTCATTGTGGTAATTTTTACTAATGCTAAGATAGTTAAATGCGACATTTTTTAGTAATTATTTATAAATTTAATAAAATTTTACAATTCTCAACTTAAATTCAAGCTCAAAACCTTAATTTGCCTCATCAATTTTGTTATTAAATGGTTTTAAATTATAAGGAATATGGAGCGGGGGAGCCTTTAATAATTCTACATGGATTTATGGGTTCATTAGATAATTGGCATACTTTGGCAACTCAGTTTGGTTCAAGCAATCATGTTTTTTCCTTGGATCAGCGAAACCATGGAAAATCGCCTCACTCCGATGAGCACTCTATAGATTTAATGGTGGCCGATTTAAAATTATTTATTGAAACTAAAAACTTGAATATTGTTTCTTTGATTGGCCATTCAATGGGAGGGAAGGTGGCCATGAAATTTACATTGCAATACCCCAATTTGGTTAAAAGATTGGTAGTGGTTGATATAGCTCCAAGGCAATATCAACGTGGCCATGACGATGTTTTTGAGGCAATTTTTGCGGTAGATTTACATAAAATTGAAAGCAGAAAACAAGCAGAAGATATGATGCTTCCATTTTTAGCAGACTTTGGAACTCGACAGTTTTTATTAAAGAACTTGGAACGCCAAGACGATGGCAAATATACCTGGAAAATGAACCTGAGAACTCTACACATAGACTATCATGAAATTGTGAAGCCAATTGAAAGTGATTTGCCTTTTCTAGGACCAACTTTGGTGGTAAAGGGTGGTAATAGTAGGTACATTTCTACCCAAGATGAAGCAGATTTTAAACAGTTATTCCCAAATTATCAACTTCAAGTTATAGCAAATGCAGGTCATTGGGTTCACGCCGAAGCGCCTAAAGAATTTGCCAACGCCATCGAAAACTTTTTAACTAAATGCTAAATTAAATATGAAAAGCCAAAAACTTTTCAATTATCAACCAATAAGTTTTTTCGTTTAGTTTCTTGCTCTGTCCTATAATTGATTAGGTTGAAATTTATGTTTTCATTACTCTTCGAATGTAATTAATTAAATAATAATGTTATTTTGAACCCATACTTTTTATAAATGTCGGTTGCCAATAGAAAAATAGAGCTGTTATGGAAGGAGAATTTCAAAAAATCTCCTCTTGTGGATAGCGAAAGCGGTTTGTTTAGAGAGCAATATGCTAGGCAATTGTTTTATGGAAAAACGGAAGACTTTTACCTCGAATCCTATCCTCATAACTTCTCGGAATTCTTTCTAAGCAGGGAGAAATATACTCAATCCGAAACATTGAGTAAAATGTTGGATTACCTTAATTTTATTGGTATTAAAATGCGTCCAACCACCCTAGATCTTCACCTAGAAAAGTTCCCAGATGATTACCAGAAGTTAATTAAAAAGTGTTACTATATATTCAAAACATTAGCGCATTATGGCAATCAATTAGATGCCGAAAATCCATTCAAAGATTTAAGTAATGACCTCTTTTTCTTACTGAGAATTGAATCTGAAGAAAGTACCTTAGGTGGACAATTGAATTTATTTGAAGAAACAGAATTACCCAATTTATATAGTAAACTATCGCATTTGCCAGAAGGATATGAAAACAATGGTATAGTTAAAACTTTGTTCGACGAAATTGAGTCTTCCAGTGATTGCTTTTTTATAACCGGAAAGGCAGGAACTGGTAAATCTACTTTCATTCATTACTTCGCTCAAAAAACCAAAAAGAAAGTTGTAATGCTTGCTTTTACTGGTATAGCTGCTATAAATGTGGGTGGCCAAACCATACATTCTTTTTTTAGATTTCCAATCAAACCTCTCATGCCCGAAGATGATGAGATTTTTAGGTTCAAACACAATACAGAAAAATACAAGGTAATTAAGGGTACAGATACTTTTGTTATTGATGAAGTGTCGATGTTACGAGCCGATATTTTACAAGGGATTGATTATTCGCTGAGGATTAATGGAGGCGATTTTAATAAGCCTTTTGGTGGAAAGCAAATCTTGTTTATTGGAGATATTTTTCAACTGCCTCCGGTGGTTAATTTAACCAATGAAGTCGACAAATTTCTTTTCAATGAAATTTACAAAAGCGAATATTTTTTTGATGCTCTGGCCTATAAAGATCATGCGCCTTCCTACTTTGAGTTTCAAAAATCGTATAGGCAAAAAAACGACCTTGAATTTGTTACCATCCTAGATGAGGTTCGTATTTGCAAGCCTTCTCAGCAATCTCTCCATTTACTCAATGCCCGTTATGATGCAAATTATATTCCAAAAATGGATGAGTTTGTTATTTTTTTAATGGCAAACAATGCCATTGCAAATGCCGAAAATCAAAAACGTTTAATTGAATTGCCATTCACTAAGTTTCTCTTTGAAGCAAAAATTACTGGTGAATTTAGAGAGGACCGATATCCTACCGCTAAATCGCTTGAATTAAAGAAAAATGCACAGGTTATTTTTATTAAAAATGATGCCAACCAACGTTGGGTAAATGGTACCATTGCCAAAGTTGATTTTATCTCTAATGATATTTTAGAAATTAGGTTGCAAAATGGAGAAACCCATAAACTAGAGCCTGTTATTTGGGAAAACAGAAAATACACTTACCACAAAGACAACAAGAGAATAGCTTCTGAGGTTGTAGGTACTTTTACACAATATCCCATTAAATTAGCTTGGGCTATTACTATTCATAAAAGTCAAGGTTTGAGTTTCGACAATGTGGTAATTGATATGGGAAGTGGAGCGTTTGTAAATGGACAGGTTTACACTGCTCTTAGCAGGTGCAGGACATTGCAAGGCATTGTATTAAAAAGGATGTTGAAGCCTTCAGATATTATTGCCGATAAACGTGTACTTCATTTTTATGAAACCGAACGATTAATTGAAGGCATCACTTCTAGTCAAAATGAAGTTGATGAAATGGAAAGTTAAGGCACAAAATTAAACTCTGCCTTCAGTTGTTCAACTGTTTTTTCAAGTATGTTTATATCCATTTTGATTTCTTGATAGGGCCTGTCTTTTGAATTTTTTGCCTGTAATGAAATAGTGTATGCTACCTCTACACCTTTAATAATTTTGCCAAATACCGTATAGTTCTTATCTAAAAAATGTTGGCCCGCCACATTGGTAACTATGTAGAACTGACTACCACTAGAAGCCTTAGCAGGGTTGTTTGTTCTTGCTGCTCCAACAGCGCCATATACATGCTTTAAGCTATCTACAAATTCTGCAGGAATAGTGTAGGGCGGCCCTCCATTGCCATCATTCAATGAATCTAAATCTTTGCTATTGGGATCACCTCCTTGAACCATAAAGTCTTTGATGATTCTATGGAAAGTGGTATTGTCAAAATAATTCGTATCGGCCAAGGCTAAAAAATTAGCGCGGTGTTTGGGTGTTTGTTTGTATAACCACATATACATATTGCCAAAGCTGGTTTTTATCTCAATTATTTTTTCTGTTTGAACCGATGGAATGATGGGTGTTTCTTCTTTAGTAGGTGTCTCCGACTTTTTGCAACCCCAAAGAATAGACAAAACAAGTGTGCTTATGAATAGAATTCTTTTCATTGTTTTAATTAGTTTAAACGAATATACGCCAACATTTCAAATTATCAATTTATGTATGATGTTGAAACATCTGCAATAAATTATCCTTAGAAATTGATTTTAGAATGTTCGAATCTGTTTTAATCAAATCATTCACCAAATCAGTTTTCGAAGATTGTAGTTGCTGTATTTTTTCTTCCAAAGTGCCAGGTGTAATAAGCCTCACCGCTATCACATTCTTTTTCTGACCAATTCTATAACTTCTATCTATTGCTTGGTTTTCAACTGCTGGGTTCCACCAAGGATCTACTAAATAAATGTAATCAGCTTCGGTTAGGTTCAAACCAACACCACCCGCTTTTAAGCTGATTAAAAAAACGCGAATTTCTGGGTTATTCTGAAAAGAATTAACCCTTGCTTCTCTATTCTTTGTTTGACCAGTAAGGTATTCATATGCAATATTTTTTGTGTCCAATTCTTTCTTTATTAAATCGAGCATGCTTACAAATTGAGAAAACACTAAGATTTTAT
>CAMCJW010000186.1 GCA_945875195.1 Chitinophaga pinensis
ATTCTTTTTCTTGTTCTACATTTAATCGGTTCAGATCTATATAGTCTGCAAATTCACTTCTTTCTATGATGCGTCCTTTGGGGTTTGTGGTGCATTGCGTTCGGAACGGACATTCTTTGCATTGGCTCGTTTTATATTGCTTCATCCTATTGATGGACTTGCCTCTATCTTTCTTATACCAGTTGCCATTGCTGCTTAGTGTTTGGTGTGCAGGACAGATAAAAACATCCTCTTCTTTGTTATAAACAAACTCTGAAACATTGAACCTAATATCGGGTGCATTGCTTGCTACCTCTGGTATGGCCACCAATACATCTAGCCCTAAATCAAAGGCTGTTTTAAATTCAGAACCTGTGTGGTATCCTTTATCGTATAGGGCAACAAAATCTGTTGATCCTAGAATTTCAGCTGTCCTTTCCACCATGTCGCCCATGGCTTTGCTATCATTTTGGTTGGTTACTTTATACTCAATAGGAATGCAGTGTTTGGCATCAACAACTGTTTGCACATTGTATGCTACTTCAGTAATATTATTGCGCGTAATCATTTGCCTAGAATCTGGGTCGGAGGTGGATATTTGGGTATCTCCGCTTGCCTCTAATTCTATTTGCATCCTAACATACTTGCCTCTTTGTTTGCTGTGTTTGGCAATGCTCTTTTCAATCTCTTCTTGCGCCTTAGTATCACCATCTGCATCACTTAATGCTTCTGTGTATTCATCCAATTTTGCATCAATATAGGCAATGTGCTTTTCAAGTTTAGATGGGTTGAAATTGTTCTTCTTAGAGTTTTGTGCTCTGAGTTTGGTAGAATCACCTGCAACCAAGGCACCTCCAATTAAATCAAAGTTCTTGGCAATACTAACAGTGTACCTAAAAAGCTTTTTTATGGCAACTGGATTGTCTCTCCTAAAATTAGAGATGGTATTGTGGTCTGGTGCTAAATCTTTCAATAGCCACATAACCTCAATGTTTCTATAACACTCCTTTTCCAGAGCACGAGAAGAACGTATTCGGTTCAAGTAGCCATATAAGAACAACTTCAATAAGTCTTTGGGGTCATAGGATGGGCGACCTTCAAAGCTGGACTTTACTTTAAAATCATAATCCTCAATCTGAATGCTGTTAATGAAAGAATCAATTACTCTAACCTCATGCTCACCATCAATAATTTGATTTAAAGTTTGAGGAAACAATACACTTTGATCCCTATCTTTTCCTTGAATAAATTGCATAGGCAAATTTAATTCACCAGCAAGTAATTTCATAAAAACTACTTGCAAACTATTCCACATTTACAGAGGAGTTTTTAGACAGTCTGACGGCTGACGCTAAAAGCAGTTGGGGATTTATTACCACAAATGTTTCAGGTGAAACAAATTGCAATTATTTAGAAGAACTTTCAATTAATTCCAAGCCCCAATTGATTTTAGCGTTTGTTGTATGCTGTGCCTCATTCAGGAGTAATGGTGTCTAATTAGAAATAGTTGTCAACCATTTATTATGACAGACAAATCTTAGTACATTGCTTTGTTCCAAGTTTAAAAGTTGTTTCTAATAATATTTGCATCCTGCCAACCTATTCCTGTCCTTGTGCTTGCAATTTGAACACAGTCAACTCCCAATGTTGGTGAGCCTTTTTGAACAGGAGAAAGGGAGCCACCAATAATAGTAATATTTATAAATTTTATATCAATTAATGATAAGGATGAGATAGTAATTAATGAACTTAGATTCGCTTGTATAATGGAATAGCAAAGGTTGAGGTCAATATCATAAGGTGGAGAAAAAATTGAATCATTGTTAAATGAAAGTTTTCCATAAGAATTCCGCAAACCAAACATGCTTAAATTGACAGGATTTACCGTCATAGCATTGGGGCTGTTACATACCAAATCAACATTTCTAAAATATATATTCACATTTCCTGAAAACTCAATCTGACCTATTTGTGCGATTTGACTGGTTAAGCCTTCAAAAAATATTCTGCCCTTAATTCTCGGAGGGTAAACTTCGGTATCAATGTCATAGGTTGTAATTAACACATCAGCATTTTCTATAAAAACGACATCCAAATTTTTTAATGCAGCCCCTATTTTGGGGTCATTTCCTTCAATTACTATTGGCGCGGCGCGTAGATAAATTGTTTTAACAGGGTTGATAGTACTTTGATTTTGAATTCTAATCAATGCTGCATCAAAGGTCTGTAAGGAATCATTTTGATTGAATCCATAGTTTTCATCGTTACCAGAATCTGGATTAACATAAACAGCACCAAGGTTTTGTCCATTAATTCCTTCATCAGTAAATAAAATATTTGCATAGTATTTCCTTTTGTGAAATATTGCATTTGTGAACGTAATGTTTCTACCCAAGCCTTCATTGTAAACGTACAATTGGTTATCTGATGGAGATAGCCATGAACGATAAAAATTTTGAATGGAATTTAGCTTTGCAAGCACATTATTTCCAAAATAAAAGCAAGATTGAAGTTCATAAAAGAAAATTTGATCGGCAATCAATTGGGTTTCAATTCCAATACCCACCACCACACCATAAAATTTTATTCCTTCAAGGTGTATTGAAATTAGGCTCATGGTAGAATTTAAACAGCTAATGGCATTGGTAGTGTATTCAACTACGGTGCCAATTATGGATAAACTACTAGTAAAGTAACAATAAATTACTGTCTTGCCATATTTTACATTATCGTCTAAATCCCAATCTGAATAAGGTAATTCATGATATATGAATTCGGGTAATTCTTCAACAGGTATTAGGTTGGGTTCAGAAACGCCACGAAAATAACAATCAGTAATCAAAAAGGAATTGCAATCAATAACTAATGCCCCATACCAAACATCATTTACAAAACAATTTTCAATAGACCCACCCCAACATGTGTTTACCAAAATACCACATTTCGAATTATGTATGCCAACATTGCGAATGGTCGAATTTCCAGCATTTGATAATCGAATTCCTCCAAATGCATTATTTTCACCTCCATCAATGGTTAGATTTTCAATGTTAATCCCCATTCGATAGATATATTTATCATAGCTATAACTTGACCCACCAGCTTTTGACAAGGCAATGTCATAGGGTAATAAATCTAAAACAGGTGGAGAAGGAGGAATTGTAGGAGTTTGAATTTTATAAGTAGCTGAAGAAATAACCCATTTATTAGCATTTTCAAAGTTTGCTCTTATTAAAGTCCCTGCGCCAGAAGGATTAGGTACGGTTCCGTGAAGCTACTCAAAATGATAGCGGTCGTTTACCCCAATCAATCTACAATTTTGTCCAATCAATAGGGTATAGGTTACCATATACACACCCCTAGGTAAAAATACAGTTCCTCCGCCAAATGAGGCTTCATTATCAGCATATGGATCATTGGTTTTACTAATAAATTCCAATGCTGCCTGGATTGAAGAAGTATCATCAACTATACCATCACCTTTTGCGCCAAACCATTTGGCGTTTACAAATCCAGCATCAAAAACGCGTCTAAAAATTTGATTGGTCCCTGAAGTATTAAATAGAACTGTTCCAGTATTATCATCGGTAGGGCTTCCTGTACCGTCTTCATACCAAAACCCTTCTTGTCCCAAGTCTGTGGTATAGTATTGGTCGGTAGGGCTTAAAGCTGAAGCAGTTCTAAGTTGATTCAGCGTTGATTGTATTAATGCCACTGTATATTCAAATAGTTTATTTGCTAATAAGTAATTTTTTAAGTGCTACACCTGCATCAGTTTCTATTTTTATCAAATACAAGCCATTTGCAAAGGAACTTATTTCCATTTCACAGGAATAGCTTAATTCATGTATCAATTTTCCAGTCAAATCCAGAAGGCTAAGTTTTTTTATATTAGTTGCTGATAACTGAACATAAAAAATGGAGCTTGCTGGGTTGGGATAAAGTTCAATTTCTGTTAATTGATACTCAGAAATACCTACCTCTTGGTTGCTAATAGTAATTGTCTTTTGGGCAGAAATATTACTTCCATCGGAGCTACTTACTGTAACAGTTAAAAGTCCGTTTGCTTTTGCCCTTACCAACCCTGATTGCGTAATACTAGCAATACTGGTATCAATTACATTCCAATAGACATCCTTATTATTAACACTTGTGGGCAAAATTTCAGCATAAAGCTGCAAAGTACCATGAATTTGATTAATGTAATTTGATCCAACAATTTTTATGGATTTTACCAATTTGCCAATACTTTTCTTTCCAATCCAAAAGTCTGAAACTAAATTCCCTATTCCCTGAGTTCTAAAATAACCCGACCCAACCGAGACAATTGAACTGTCTGATGAAATGATGGAATAATTGGCCTGTCGTCTGTGAATAATGGTATCATAGGTATTTACCCATATGAAATGAAGATTACTATCTATTAAAATTATTTCTTCACCTGGCAAAATAAAGCCTGTGTTTAAAGTTGGGGCAATAATTGCTTTGGCACCATAGTTATTGGGTAGGTCAATAAATTGATTGTATAAGCTATCTTTCAACAGTTTTCCTTTTAAATCTAAATGGGCAAGAAGCGTTTGATTTGTAAGTTGCTTGTTTGCAAAATATAATAATCTTGTGCCTTCTCTATTTGCTCCTATATGTCTTATATCCAAATTACTTAACCTAGGAAAAGTAAACCTACTAGTTACTGTTCCGATGGTATCCATATTAATAATAAATAGGCTTGTGTCTTCAGTTCCAATAAGTAACAAATTATTGTCTGATATTTTGTTAGCGGAATAGAAACCACCTGCTTGCGTTGTAAAACTGTCTTGAAATATAGTATTCCCCAATGTATCAGCCATTATGGCCACGGCTTTATAAATTGTGTTTAAATTGTTTTTTAAAGTAAAGGAGCCAACGAACAAGTATTTGTTTTCACTAACTTTAAGTCCTTTACTTATATAGTATTTTTTTGTACTATCACCAATTTGTATAGCCCAGATCAACTCTCCTGTAGATTTTGCTTTAAATAGACGCAGGTCCTTACCATTACTATTCGATAAGCATCCACTTAAAATTATATTCCCATCCTGTTCTTCAAACAAATCTAAAACACCACCACTACAATTTCCAACACATGAGTCATAGGTCTTACTACGCCATATAACATTGCCACAGGCGTCTGTTTTTGTCAGATTAAATTTAGGGGATTCCCCTACTAGATTACCGTTTAATCCAGATATGCCAAATGTTACAAAATTGCTGTCGAATGTTTGTATAATTCTACATCCTGCTTCTTTAATATAATTTTTATAAACTGTATCTAATTCGCAGTAAACTTGTGCCTGCAATTTTATACCACAAATCATGCAGCATAAAATAAAAAATAGTTTTTTTTTCATTTTATAATTCTTTAGTTGCGAAGGATTTATTCAAATATACGGTTTATTGGCATAGCATATAACGTCAGTCTGTCTAAAAACTACGTTTTGTAACTCAAAAATAGGGTATTTTTGGGCGATATGGCGAAGGCTTGAAAAATAGTTGGGATTATTTTTTGAAATAATGGGGTGGCTTAAAAATGATTGAATGAGTTTGTATGGGTTCAAAAATTGCAGAAAATCAAAAGCAAGTTTTTCTAGGAATTCTTTGAACACTTTTTTGCCAACAATATTTAAAATTCTGCGGAAATTGTATGCCACAAATATAAATCCAACATCAGCGGCGGCCCTTTTTAGGGTTCTTTTGATCGTAATGTGATCAAAGCTCCAGTGCCTTTTAATTGTTCCATAAGGATGCTCCACAATGGCCTGCCTGCGCCTGTAGAATTCTTTTTCTTGTTCTACATTTAATCGGTTCAGATCTATATAGTCTGCAAATTCACTTCTTTCTATGATGCGTCCTTTGGGGTTTGTGGTGCATTGCGTTCGAAACGGACATTCTTTGCATTGGCTCGTTTTATATTGCTTCATCCTATTGATGGACTTGCCTCTATCTTTCTTATACCAGTTGCCATTGCTGCTTAAAATCTGATGTGCAGGGCAGGTGAATGTATCATTTTCTTTGTTATAAAC